>CAYGSG010000002.1:120887-130025 GCA_964352615.1 uncultured Phycisphaeraceae bacterium | reverse complement strand
CCCGCGAACACGGACAACAACGGCTGAGCAGCTCGGCTTGAGGATTGGTCGCCCGGCGACCGGAGTGCAGTTCCCATGATGATTCACGATGTGACAGCTGAGGCCGGCAAGTACAAGGCCCGCAAACGGGTCGGTCGCGGCCACGGCAGCGGCCAGGGCAAGCAGGCGGGCCGGGGCCACAAGGGTGCCGGCAGCCGCCGAGGCCACTCGGTGCTCCACCAGTTCGAGGGTGGCCAGATGCCCTACTTCAGGCGCATGCCGAAGTTCGGCTTCACCAACGTGCAGTTCAAGACCCGCTTCTGGGTGGTCAACCTTCGCGACATCATCGCGCAGGACGCGTTCGCCAAGGGCGGCGATGTGACCGCCGAGACGCTGATCGCGGCGGGCCTGGTTCGCGACCTGAGTCGGGACGTGAAGGTGCTTGGCGATCTGGGCGAGGCTGGCAAGCTGGGCGTGAAGCTCGATGTCAAGGTCAGCCGGGTCTCTAACTCGGCGGTGGCGGCCATCACCGAAGCGGGCGGCAGCGTCGAGCAGTCTGGTACCCGCCGCGACCGCGTGCGTGGTGTTGACCGCAACAGCGACGACCTGACGCCCAAGAACCTGACCAAGAAACTTCGCCGAGGCGGCGCCAAGAAGAAGGGCTGAGTTCAAACCGATGCTGACGACCCTGGTCAATGTGTTCAAAGTCGACGAGCTGCGGAACAAGATTCTGTTCACGCTGGGCATGCTCGTGGTTTATCGCATTGGTTTCTGGATTCCGCTGCCCGGTGTGAACCAGGAGCGGCTCGCGGACTACTTCACCTCGGCCTCTGAGAGTGGCTCGGCTGCGGGCCGGCTCGCGGAATACGTCGCGGTGTTCAGCGGTGGGTCGTTCAGCCAGTCGACCATCTTTGGTCTTGGCATCATGCCGTACATCACGGCTGCGATTATCTTCCAGTTGCTGCAATCGGTCTCGCCGACGCTCCAACGGCTCTCTCGTGAAGGGCCCACCGGCCGGACCAAGATTCAGGAATGGACCCGGTACACAACCGTCGGCTTGTGCATCGTGCAGGCGTTTGGTTGGCTGAGCTTCATCACGCAGTCGGGTCTTGTTTACCAGGGCCAAGCCGGTAACCCGGTGTGGTGGGTGACCGCCGTGGCGGCGCTGACCGCGGGCACGGTTTTCTTGATGTGGCTGGGCGAGCAGATCGACCGGTACGGCATCGGAAACGGCGTGTCCATGATCATCATGGCGGGCATCCTGACTTCGATGCCCGGCGCGATCAGCTGGGTCATCAACAACTTTGATCCGCGTGACCCCGACAAACAGAACTGGATGAGTGTCATCCTGCTGGCGGGCGGCTTTGTGCTGGTGGTCGCGGGCTCGGTTATCATGACGGTCGCCCAGCGGCGAATACCGATTCAACAGGCCAAGCACACCCGTGGCAAGCGGGTTTTCGGTGGTCAGAAGAGCTTCCTGCCGCTGCGGATCAACCACGGCGGCGTGATGCCGATCATCTTCGCAAGCTCGCTGATGATCTTCCCCTCGGTCATCTTCGAAGCGTTGTCGAACATGGCTCGCGCTGGCGAAGGCGAAACGGGCGGGCTGTACCTCTCGACGATCACCTGGATGGGTGATGCGATGCGGATGGGGGAGTTCCCCTACGTCGTGCTGTACATCATCATGGTGTACTTCTTCAGCTACTTCTGGATCACGGTCCAGTTCAATCCTGAAGAGATGTCCCGCCAGCTCCGCGACAACGGTTCGTTCATCCCGGGTCTGAGGCCCGGGCCTCGGACGGCCGAGTACCTCGAAACGGTCATGGAGCGCGTGACGTACGTCGGTGCAGCGTTCTTGGCGGTCATCGCGGTAATCCCGATGGTGGTGAACCGGGCTTTGAATATTGACTATTCGGTGACGCAGTTCTTAGGCGGCACGGGGTTGTTGATCGTGGTGTCGGTGACGCTTGATTTCTTGCAGCGGGTCGAGGCGGCCCTGCTGATGCGGAACTACTCGGGGTTCCTCGGCGGCCAAGATGGCGGCGGCCAAAAGCTCAGAGGGCCGCGGAACTGAGATAATCGGCCGCGAACTCGCGGCGAGGGGTCTGGAGCTGGCCGAGAACATCGGCCTATCATCCAGACCGGGCAAATGAAGGCTAGATGGACGATCTCGGGCCTTGGGCCGGGACGGACCAACGGAGGTGCGGCGTGAAAGTTCGAGCAAGTGTCAAGCGGATCTGCGCGAGTTGCCAGATCGTCCGCCGCAAGGGCAAGGTGCGGGTGATCTGCAAGGCGGACCCCAAGCACAAGCAGGTTCAGGGATAACCATTCTCGGACCGCTACCGCGGTCACGGGGTTGAAGAACGAGCAAGATGCCGCGTTGGCCAGAGCGCCAGCGGCGAAGGGAGTTGATCGGTGCCACGTATTGCCGGAACAGACGTTCCCGAGCGTAAGAAAGTCCTTTATGCCTTGCAGTACGTGCACGGCATCGGCGCGAAATTCGCCAAGGACATCCTCTCCGAGGCGGGGATCGACCCCGATGTGCGCGCAAAAGACCTGACGGAACAGGACGTCGCGACGATCAACACGATCATCGACAACGGCTTCATCGTTGAAGGTGCGCTCCGCCGGCAGGTGAACCAGAACATCCAGCGGCTCAAGGACACGCGGAGCTACCGCGGCGAGCGACACCGCCGGGGCCTGCCCACGCGCGGCCAGCGCACGCGCTGCAACGCACGCACCCGCAAGGGCCGCAAGAAGACAGTCGCCGGCAAGAAGGGTGTCAAGGGATAATCAGCCCGGTCCTCCGGTCCGGGGCTTATGTCCCCGTCCATTGGCCTTGGTTTCATGTGATCGACAACACGCCAGGCACCCGCCCGGGCTCGATAGGCCAGCGGGAGAGCGGTGCCGAGAGGAGCGTAAAGACAGATGGCAAAGCAGAAAAAGATTCGCAAAAACGTGGGACGCGGCATCGCGCACGTCAAGGCCACTTCGAACAACACGATGGTCACCGTGACCGACATGAACGGCGAGACCCTCGCGTGGGATTCGGCGGGCACCATCGGCTTCAAGGGCGCCCGCAAGGCCACGCCGTTTGCAGCAACCCGTGCGGGTGAGCAGGTTGGCCAGAAGGTTCGCAAGATGGGCCTCAACGAGGTTGAGATCCGCATCCGTGGCACGGGCGGCGGCCGAGAGGCTGCGGTCAACGGGCTGGTTTCGACCGGCATTCGCGTGCTCGCGATCGAGGACCACACACCGGTGCCTCACAACGGATGCCGGCCCCGCAAGAAGCGCCGCGTTTAGGAATCTTCGTCCCGCTCGACATCGAGTGGGACTTGGCTGGTTGGATTTAGTTTCGTTGCGTCGTGCGAAAGAGAGCCCGTCCCAGTCAGCGGGGGCGTGAGCGACTCGCAGCCGGCGCACCGCGTGTTGAGAGCAACGCTGACAAACGGTGGATGAACTTATGGCGACCCGAGTAAGATGGCGCGGCCTGGAACTCCCGAGCAAGGTTGAATCGGACCCGAAGCACACCTCGGCCGAATTTGGCCGGTTTGTGGTCGAGCCGTTCGAGCGTGGTTTCGGTACGACCGTGGGCAACAGCCTGCGCCGGATTCTGCTGAGCTCGCTCGAGGGCGCGGCGGTCCGCAGCGTGAAGATCAAGGGCGCGGACCACGAGTTTACCACGATCCCCGGCGTTCTTGAAGACGTCACCGACATCATCCTGAACATCAAGAGCCTGGTTGTAAAGCTGGACTCGGATGAGCCCAAGACCATGCGTCTGGCCGCGCGCGGCCCGGGCGAGGTGACGGCTGATCTTATTGAGGCCGACGCTGCGATCACCGTGGTTAACAAGGATTTGGTCATCGCGACGCTCACCGAAGAGGTGGACATCGAGATCGAGTTCGAGGTGGCTGCGGGGCGCGGCTACGTGCCTGCGGCCGAGCACATGGCCGAGGCCGACGAGCAGGAGGTCGGGCGGATCTACGTCGATTCGATCTTCTCGCCCGTGCAGCGCGTGCGGTACAACGTGGAAGACACCCGCGTTGGTCAGCGGACGAACTTCGACAAGCTCACGCTCGAGATTTGGACCGACGGCACGGTCACGCCCGAGATGGGGCTGGTCGAGGCGGCCAAGATTCTGCGCAAGCACCTTAACCCGTTCGTGCAGTTCTTTGATGTCGGCCAGCATCGCGTCAGTGAAGAAGCCGCAGCGGCGGCGGGCGTTGATGAGGAACTGCTGCGCAAGCTCTCCATGCCGATCTCCGATCTGGAGCTCTCGGTGCGTGCGGGCAACTGCTTGGAATCGGCCCGTATCGATCGGGTCGCGGATTTGGTCGTGATGACGGATCAGGAATTGCTCAAGCTGAGGTCGTTCGGTCGAACGAGCCTCCGCGAGATCAAACGCAAGCTGCAAGACGTGGGACTGAACCTTGGCATGCAGCTTCCCGAGGGATACAAGGCGCCGGCCTCTGGCGCTTGAGTCAAGCAAGATAGAGACCGGATTCGCCGGTCAGGAGTTGGAACGATGCGTCACCGTAAAGCAGGCTTCAAGCTCGGCAGAACAGCCTCACACCGCAAGGCGATGCTCCGCAACCTCAGCGCGAGTGTGCTTCAGCACGGCCAGGTGGTCACGAGCGTGCCCAAGGCCAAGGCTGTCCAGCCGATCGTTGAGAAGATCATCACCAAGGCCAAGCGGGGCGATCTGCACTCTCGGCGTCAGGTGATCTCGATGCTCGGCGGCGACCGCCGGGCGTTCGACTGGCTGTACCTCCCCAAGGATGCCAGCGAAGAAGAGAAGACCCGCGTTGGCCAGATGCGCGAAGATGCCTCGGCGTTCTTCGATGTGCCCGAATCGAGCGAGGTCGAGCGCAACCGCTACGGCAAGCTTCGCAAGGCGCCGTGGCTTGTGCGCCATGTCTTCGAGAACATCGCGCCGCGTTACGCGGACCGCCAGGGCGGCTGCACCCGGATCGTGAAGATCGGGTATCGCCGACTTGGCGATGCAACGCCGCTTTGCGTGTTGCAGTTCGTCGGGGCTGAGGAAGGCCCGGAGATCGGCGGCAAGCCCAGCTCTCGCCGTCGCACGGCCGACAAGCGCACCGCGTACGCGGCCAAGCTCCGTAAGGGCGGCACCGCGAAGGCTGAGAAACCGGCCGCGAGCGAGCCCGCGAGCGATGCGGGGGGCGACGCGGAATAGTCCTCGGTTCTTGATAGCAAGCCAACGAATTTCGCAGGGGCGGTCTTAGGGCCGCCCCTGTTTGTTTGAAGCGTGCTGGTTTTTGCCGCGCGCGACCCGGCAAGACGCCCGGAGTTGCACGCGACGGGGTAGAGTTGGCGGACATGCTCGATCAACTCGAAACACTCCAGTCCGAGGCTCTCGCTGAGCTTGATGCCGCCACAAACCCAGAGGAACTCGAAGCGTTCCGGGTCGGGTATCTGGGCAGCAAGGGCCGGCTCAAAGGCGCGATGGGCTGGATCAAGGACGTCGATCCCGAACAGCGCAAGGAGTTTGGTCAGCGGGCCAACCAGGCCAAGCAGGCCATCGAGCAAGCGTTCGAGGCAAGGAAGCAGAGCTTGGGGGATGGCGCTCCGGCCTCAGCAGGCGGGCAGGTGCTGGACATCACCGAGCCGGGGGTGTTGGAGTCGCGTGCTGTTGGGCGCAGGCACATCATCACGAGGGTGACCGAGGACCTGCTTGAGGTTTGCAGCCGGCTCGGGTTCGAGGTGGTGCGCGGCCCGGAACTCGAAGACGACGAGCACAACTTCGTCAAGCTCAACATCCCGCCCGAGCACCCGGCCCGTGATCCGATCGACAACTTCTATGTGGATGACCCCGCGAGCACGGGCACGCCGCGGATGCTGCGCAGCCAGACTTCTACGGTGCAGATCAGAATCATGGAGCAGGTGACCGCTGACGGCAGCGGGCCGCCGATCAAGATCGTCAGCCCGGGCCGGGTCTACCGGCCAGACACGGTGGACGCGACGCATTCGTTCATGTTCCATCAGCTTGAGGCGCTGTACATCGATCGCGGTGTTTCGATGGTCGATCTGAAGACGACGTTGCTTCAGTTCGCGCGTGCGTACTTCGGCGAGCAAGCCGAGGTCAGGCTTCGGCCGAGCTTCTTCCCGTTCACGGAACCGTCCGCCGAGTTCGATATGAAGATCAAACTGCGACCTGACGAACCGGCCAAGTGGGTCGAACTGGGCGGTTGCGGCATGGTCGATCCAGCGGTGCTCGAAGCCTGCGGGCTCGACCCCGAGGAGTGGACGGGCTTCGCGTGGGGCATGGGCATCGAACGGCTTGCGATGGGCAAGTACGGCATTCCGGATATCCGGCTGCTGTTCGATAACGATGTGCGGTTCCTCCAACAGCTCTGAGCAAGTGAATCCACTCGGTGCCAGCGCGTCCGAGAACTCAAGGTCGTTGGTTCGTTGCTGGTGAAAGCGACGGGTTGATCGTTTGCGCGGCTCGAACGTGGGCGAGGTACGGCCAGTCTGCGTTTACGGCGGAACCAGCGGGCCGAATCAGCCGCATGTATAGGCATTCCAGAGGGGCCCTTTCGGGCTCAGCATCGGGTATGTCATGGTCGACGCGAGTAGAGACCGGCCCTCGTGGTGCCGGTGGCGACTGTCTCGCCCGTTGCGATACACACATTCAAGAGGTGATTCGATGACCAAGCGGAATGCAATGACCCTACTGATGGCCTGCGGCCTGGCGGCTCCCCTGACCGCTGGCCCCGAGTTGGACCCGATCTGCGAGGTCGGCTCGGCCGAATGCCACGCCACTGACGCGCAGCTCGATGCCCAACTCAAGGCTCAGCAGCGCGCGTTCAAGCTGATCGAGACGCAGACGTTTTTCTCGCTGCCCGAGTCGCACCGCGCGATCATCGCAAGCAAGCTCGAAGCGATGGGCGAGACCGTGCCGACGCTGTCGGACGATGCGCCGGCCGACCTCGTGGCGCGGCACGTGCCATTGAGCGAGACCGAACTCGAGGCCGCTTGGAATAAGGTCCAGGAAGTCACGACTCGCGAAGCGTTCGAGAGCTTTGCGCCCGTGCACCAGCGGATGCTTGCCGGCTTTGTCGACACCGTCAAGACGCACACCATCCCTGTCTCACCGTGCTTTGCGCCGGGAACCGACCCGGCTGTGATCGACGCCTTTGAAGCGGCCATGTTCGGGCATTTGCAGATCGCGTTCCAGCAGACCAACCGTTGGCAGGGCACGGCGCTGAATCCCGGCGGAGCTGCCCAGGGCGACCCGACGATTCTGACGTACTCATTCCCGAACGACGGGGTCACCGTTCCCGATGGCGTCGGCGAGGGAAGCGGTCCCAACTCGCTGAACGCCTTCCTCGACGGCATCTACGGCAGCCGCGCCACTTGGCGTGCGTTGTACGACCAGATCTTTGCACGTTGGGGCGAACTCTGCGGCGCTACCTACATCCTCGAGCCCAACGACGACAACGTCACGCTGTTCAACTCGGCGGGCGTGTCAGGCGTGCGTGGTGACCTCCGCATGGCTGGCAAGACGATCGACGGCAATTCAGGCATTCTCGCGTACAACTTCTTCCCGCAGAACGGTGACATGGTCATCGACACGGCGGACAATTTCTACGCCAACACCGGCGGCAGCTCGATCCGTCTTCGCAACATTCTTCTGCACGAGCACGGCCACGGCATGGGCCAACTCCACGTCTGCCCGCTCGGCAGCATCCTCATGAACCCGTTCATCAACACCGGGTTTGACGGCCCGCAGATGGACGACGTGCTGAACGCCCAGCGCCACTACGGCGACCCGATGGAGCCCAACGACTCCATCGGCGCGGCATCGGACCTCGGGTCGGTCGGTGTTGGTGGATCCCTCAACGTCGGCGGCAGCGGGGCGAGCAACGCAGCACGCACCGACTTCATGTCCGTTGACGACAACACCGATAGCGATTTCTACCGCATCCAGGTCACTGGCAACGGCGCCATCCAGGCTGTCGCCAGCCCCGTCGGTTTCACTTACCTTGAAGGTCCGCAGACCCAGCAGTGCAACACAGGCACGAACTTCAGCCCGCAGTCGCTGGGCAACTTGCGTGTGACCATCTACAACAGCGGTGGGGGTGTGCTGGCACAGGCCAACGACACCGGCACGGGCGGTATCGAGACCGCGCTGACCAACGCTGCACCTGGCACGTATTACGTCGAGGTCGATAACACCGGCCAGAACGCGATCCAAGCCTACGCCTTGGATATCGACATCCTGCCGCCCCAGCAACTCCCGTTGAATCTGTCGCTCGCAGGAGCGGTTCCCACCATCTTCGATTCCGGCGACACCGCCGACTTCGATATCCAGATTATCATTAACGACGACACCATCACCAGCGGACCGACGCTCAACGTTCGTCCCAGCGGTGCTGGCTCGTTCACAGGGTTCGCAATGGCTGACAACGGCGGTGGCTCGTTCAGCGCCACCATCCCCGCGCAGCTGTGCGGTGACGATCCCGAGTTCTTCGTCTCGGTTACAGGCGATCTCGCTGGTGTGCAAACGCTGCCAACTTCCGGCTTCTTCAGTGCGGTCATCGGTACCGGTGTGAGCGAGACCGACTCGGGCGCGGGCAGTATCGCCTTCACCATCGGTGGCAACATCACGACCCAGGAGGCCGGCCGCTGGACCAATGGAACGCCGCAGAACAACGGCCGTGACGATCCCGCGACCGATGCCGACGGTACCAACGAGGCGTACCTGACCGGTCAGTCCACGACCACCGACAACTCCGACGTTGATGGCGGTTCGACGATCCTGACCAGCCCGGTCTACGACTTCGCAACCGGCGGCACCGTCTCGTTCGCATACTGGATGCAGGACACGGTCAACACCATTGGACCTGAGGATGGCTTCACGTTCGAAGTCTCGCTCAACGGCGGCGCGACCTGGACGGTCGCACGCGACTTCACCACCGCCGGTACTTGGCGCAACGAGTCGGTCGATATCGGTTCTGAATTCGGCAACACCAGCACGTTCCGCTTCCGGTTCGTGGCGACCGACGCCGATCCGGGCGATGTGCTCGAATGCGGCGTGGACGCGATTGTCGTGACCTCGCTCTCCTGCGAGGACGCCGGTTCTTGCACGGGCGACATCGCCGACGACTTCGGCACGCTGAACGGCGGAGACGG
>CAYGSG010000002.1:41542-120787 GCA_964352615.1 uncultured Phycisphaeraceae bacterium | reverse complement strand
GTTCTTGCACGGGCGACATCGCCGACGACTTCGGCACGCTGAACGGCGGAGACGGCATGGTCAGCTTCGGCGACTTCCTCGCGCTGCTCGGCCTGATTGGACCCTGTCCGTAAGCCGAATTTCTTCGTCTGAGTGCATCATTTCGACGCCCCGGTCATCACTGGCCGGGGTGTTTTTGTATTTTATTAGGGTATTCAATTCGCGGGTCAGGGTGCCGTCCGGGAGATTGGTGGAACTTGCGAGATGGGATCGCCGAATGGACAGTGAGCTCTCGATGCGGCGGTTCTAGCTGCTCCGAGGCTGTGTTCGTTGGTATCGGACCTTAAAGGACCAAGGAGAAAGAATGTCTATTCGCACTAGGGCGCTCGCCCTGGCTTTGCTCGCAGGGCTCAGCCAGCCGGCCATTGTCTCTGCGGCTCACGCCGACGAGCAACTGCTCTTCGTCGAGACACCTGGCGTGGTCGAGTTCACGGGCCAGATGATCGTCCGCCCAAGGCAAGACCTGTACGCGGCGACCAACCCGAGGCCCGACGCCTCGCCCGCGCGCTCGTGGGTACCTGTGGCTGGACAGAAGGCCGCCGCCTCGGAAGCGGCTGACCCTGCGCGGGCGCGCATCCTCGATCAAGTCATCGAGCACTTCGGCGAGGTCGACGAGTACATCGTACAGGTGCCCGCTGGCTATAACGAGAACACCTACGCGTTGCTGCTTATGGCCACGGGCGACTACGAGTACGTGACGCCCAACTGGATGTGCTACACGACGGATACGGTGCCGAACGATCCGAACTTTGGTGACTCATGGCAGCACACCAACGTCGAGTCGGCCAGAGCCTGGGACATCTTCACGGGTGATTCAGAAATGATCATTGCGATCGTTGACACCGGGGCCGACCTTGATCACCCGGACCTGGCCCCTCGGTGGATTTCAGGCTTCAATTCGCAGCAGGACCTGGCGCAGGTCAGCGGCGGCAACGTGCAGGACGAGCGAGGACACGGGACGTTCGTTGCGGGCTGCGCTGCGGCCACCGGCAATAACGGCACGCAGGTCGTCGGCATGGGCTGGAACTTCAGCGTGATGCCGATCCGCGCGACGCCTCCCGGCAACGGCGGCTCCGCTTCCTCGGCCGATCTCGATCAGGGCGCCCGCTGGGCGGCAGACAACGGGGCCACCATCGTTAACACATCCTTCTCGGGTGTTGATGGCTCCAACGTCCAGACCACAGGCGCGTACTGCAAGGCAAGAGGCTGCCTCTCGTTCCGGTCCGCGGGCAACGACGACCGCAATCTCAGCGGTTTTGATCACGCCGACGTGGTCGTCGTCGGAGCGAGCACGCCTTCGGACAACAAGGCGAGCTTCAGCGCGTTTGGGCGCGGCGTTGATCTCACAGCGCCGGGCGACAGCGTGCGTTCCACGCAAAACGGCGGCGGCCAGGGCACGGGCAGCGGCACCAGCTTCTCCGCTCCTATCGCGGCGGGCGTCGCGGCGATGATTGCCGCGTCCAACCCAACGCTCGATATCAACGATGTGGAGCAGATCCTGTTCGATACCTGCGACGACATCGGCGTTCCCGGCGAGGACGACACATTTGGTCACGGTCGCGTAAACCTGTTTCTGGCCATGGTCGCTGCGGCCAATCCGATCGACATCACGTTCACGCCGCTCGCGGGTATCCCAGAAGAGCTTGTTCCCGCTAGCGCCACCAGCTTCGATGTGCGGATCGAGATCGACAACGACACCATGATCGGGGTTCCCACCCTGCATTACCAAGAAGACGGCGGGTCCCCGATGACCGCTGCCATGACCGACCAGGGTGGCGATATCTGGCGGGCTACGCTGCCCGCGCTTGACTGCGGCGGCGATCCGGAGTTCTTCCTGAGCGTGGAACTGACCACACTGGGCACGGTGAACTTCCCCGACACTGGCGCGTTCGGTGCCGTGGTCGGTTCGGCCGTCGTGTCCTTTACCGATACTTCCGAGACCAATACAGGCTGGGTCGTAAGCGGCATCACAGCGGGCACTGCCGGTGGCTGGGCCCGAGGCCTCCCGCAGGGCTTTGGCCGGGGCGACCCCGATGTTGACTCGGTAGACGCAGGCCAGCAGGCGTGGCTCACCGGCATCGTGGCCGGTGTCGATAACTCCGACGTGGACAACGGCACCACGACCATCACCAGCGATTCTTTCGAGGCTGGGGCTGGCTCAACGATCAGCTACTCGTACTGGCTCAACGATGTCGCCAACGGCGCTCTGCAAGGCGGCGATGCACTGACCATCGAGGTTTCAAGCAACGACGGCGCCAGCTACGCCACGGCCCGCGCCTACACCACCGCGTTCAGCGGGTGGCGAGCTGACGAGCTCGTCGAGGGCACCGACTTCGCTGCGTCGTCAGCCGTTCGTCTCCGCATCTCGGCGAGCGACCTCGGCACCCAGAATGTCGTGGAAGCAGGCATCGACAACATCGCCGTGACAGCGGTTGATTGCACGAATCCGGGCGCTTGCACGGGCGACATCGCCGATGACTTCGGTACGCTCGGCAGCGATGGCATGGTCAGCTTCGGCGACTTCCTCGCAATGCTCGGCCTGATCGGACCGTGTCCCGGCGGCACGCCTGGTTGCACGGGCGACATCGCCGACGACTTCGGTACGCTCGGCAGCGATGGCATGGTCAGCTTCGGCGACTTCCTTGCGATGCTCGGCTTGATCGGTCCCTGCCCGTAAGATCGTCCGAGGTATCTTCGTCTCGGTATCCATCAACATGAACAGGGCTCGGAGTTCGCTCCGGGCCCTGTTTCTTTGTGCCTTATCTGGCTCAAGTTGAGTGGGCCGATGGCTCAATCAGAGACGTCGGCTCACCAGGGGTTCTTCGCGTGGCACGCCCGGCCGGTACGCGTGATGAAGTCTTGGTGGTAGTCCTCGGCGGCGTAGAACTTCTTTGCTCGCTCGACTTGAGTGACAATGTTTCTGCTGTAGGCACCTTCAGCTACTAGTTTGGCAACGTACTCTCGCGCGATCTTCTCTTGTGTTTCGTCAACAAACCAGATGCCCGAGCGATACTCGGCGCCGACATCTGGACCCTGGCGGTTGAGCTGCGTCGGGTCGTGCATCACGAAGAACGCTTCCACCAAACGCTCGTAGCTGACACGCTTGGGATCGAACACGACCTTGACGGTCTCGGCATGGCCGGTGTCGCCCGTGATCGACTGCTCGTAGCTCGGGTCTTTCACATGCCCTTGCATGAAGCCGCTCACAACATCCAGCACGCCTGCTCCTCGCTCGAACTGGTATTCCACGCCCCAGAAGCACCCACCGGCAAAGTACGCCACCTCGGTCTCGATGGGTCGGCTTCGCTCGGGTCGTTCCTGGCCGTTCTCAAAGAACGCAAGCGAGGCGGAGTTCACGCAGTGGCGGGCGTTGGTAGGGGCGGGGCCGTCGTCGAAGACATGCCCCATGTGCGCATCGCAGCGTGCGCACGCGATCTCGACTCGCGGCATGAACGCGATCGAGTTGTCAGCTTTCATCGCCAGGTGGGCATCGTCGATCGGTTGAAAGAAGCTGGGCCAGCCGGTGCCCGATGTGAACTTGTGCTCGCTTGAGAACAGCGGCAGGCCGCACACCACGCATGCGTACACGCCTTCTTTCTTGTTGTCCAAGAGCGTGCCACAGAACGCGAGTTCGGTGCCCGATTGCTGCGTGATGCGGTAAGTCTCCTCATCGAGTTCAGCCGCGAGCTTGGCGACCTCATCGTCGGGCAACGGCGTTACGTCGTAGCCCGAGTCGCTGTAGCGGACAGCGCTGGTATCGGGGTCCCGTGGCGGTACATGCGCGGGAGCGGCGCTGACGAGCGAGAAGTAGCCCCAGCCGCCGAGCACGGCACTGGCAGCGAACAACGAGCAAAGGCGAAGGGTCGGCATCATCATCGGGCAATCTCCGTGGGGGCGACGCGTCAGGGCTCCCCAGCTCAACTGGGAGTGGGACAACAAGGCCAATGGCAGCCAGGTGCAGGCTATTCCGCTGGCTGCGTGTGGCTGGATGCATCGGTTCTACGGGCCAGAGGCCCCGTGGTTCTCGGGCGATCAGCCAGTGCAGATCACCATGAAACGAGTTATTGTGCCAAACAAAACGCAATCATAGTTGTTCACAAGCTGAATCATAAAAATTATCATCAGATGTGATTGGCGAAGGGTTTCGTGCCGCGCAAACTACACAGAGACAGACGCCAACCCGTCTGATGAGAGCACTTGAGGTCACCGAGCTGTTTGGGGGCCTCTGGAGATAGACACCGATTCAGAGTTCGTTCTTCATCCATCGACTGCCCGGCACCGCCGGGAAGCCCGAGGCTGACACTCTGGATCGAGTCAGACACCGTTCGAGGAGACAGACATGAAGAAGATCATCAGCATCGTTGCCCTCGCTGGCCTTGCCGGCATCGCTCACGCCGACCTTATCGCTGAAACAGGGGCTAAGTTCGCCTCCAGCTACGCCCTTGACTACAACGGCGGTACGCCGAACGTTGCCAAGATGAGCACGGTCTTCGACAACCTCAGCAGTGGCCCAGTTAACGCTTTCAGTTCGACCGACTTGGAAGCCGTCTTTGGTGATACCCGCACCCTTACTGGCACAGGTCTGTTGCAAGGCGTTGGCTTCGGAGTTTTCAACAGTTCAGGCAGCGGCAACGCGAACCCACTCAATGCGGCGACAGTCGACATCAATTTCTTCCGGGCCAGCGACTCCTCGTTCATTGGCGGCTTGGGGGTTAACATCGCTCCTAGCCTTGCTCCTGGCTTCTTCTCGACGTTCACCGTGTCTGGTCTTGAGGGTTTGGGTATCAACCTCGACACCACTGAAGTCATCATGACCCAGACCCTGCGGGCTGGCACCGTTACTGGTGGCACCATCCGTGCTGGCGTCGTGAACCTGTCGCCTGTCACCGTTGGCACCGCTGCAGACTCACTGTTCATTGACGCTGCTGATGTCGGTGGCGGAGCCGCAGGGTTCTACACCATCGGCGGTGCTCCGTTCTTCCTGGCTGGCCAAGTGGTTGTTCCCGCGCCGGCCTCGGCCGCGCTGCTCGGCCTCGGTGGCTTCGCCGCTGCCCGTCGTCGTCGCTAATCCGCGATCGCTTCTACGAATTCTCTCGCAGACCCCCGCCCATTGGGCGGGGGTCTGTCTTTTTCGACCCGCCCACCAATTGTGGCCGACGGATATGCTCCGTGCGCATGGCCAGTGTCACCCTCAAGCAGGTCGGTAAGCGCTTCGGCAAGGCCGAGCCCGTGCTCGATGGGCTCGATCTCGACGTGCGCACGGGCGAGCTGCTCGTGCTGCTCGGGGCTTCTGGCTGCGGCAAGTCCACGACGCTCCGCATGATCGCGGGCCTCGAAGCACCGACCACAGGCGAGATCGAGATTGACGGCCGATCGGTGCTCCGTGTCGCACCCAGTGAGCGCGGTGTAGCGATGGTGGGGCAGGCCTCGACGCTGTACCCGCACCTGACGGTGCGGGAGAACTTGGCATTCGCGCTGCGCGCACGAAGGGCACCCAAGGGTGAGATCGCGGCCCGCGTCGCGGAGGCTGCGGACATGCTTGGGCTGGGCGCATGGTTGGACCGCACGCCGGGGGAGCTTTCAGGCGGCCAGCGTCAGCGTGTGGCCCTGGGCCGGGCTGTCGCGCTCAGGCCGACTGTGTGGCTGCTGGATGAGCCGCTGAGCCACCTCGATGCACCGGTCAGATACGCACTCCGCAGCGAGTTTCGGGGGCTGCACGACTTGCTGGGCATCACGACGGTCTATGTGACACACGACCAAGAGGAAGCGATGAGCTTGGGCGACCGCATCGCGGTGATGGCGGGCGGCAGGATGCAGCAGATTGGCGCGCCGATAGAGGTCCACGCAAAGCCGCAGAATCGGGCCGTCGCGGAATTGATCGGAAGCCCGCCGATGAACTTCCTTGAGGGCACGGTTGGCAATAGCGGCCGGTGGGAGTGGGAACGCGACGGTGCGATCTCGCACGGGCTGGGCAGCGATGGTGCAATCAACATTGGGACCAAGCTGGTGCTGGGATTCCGTCCCCAAGCCGCGAGAGTTGTGCGTGAACTCCCGACGGACAGCGACTGGCCTGCGTGCGTGGCCTCGGTTGGGTTGCTCGGCGATGTTGCCGACGTGGGTGTGGTGCTGGGCCCTGCGGGTAGAGCAGATGGTGTGCGCACCGATGCGGTCATCCGCATGCCCACAGCCGACGCACAAGCAATGGTAAAGGGCGAAAGGGTTAGCGTTCGGCTCGATGCAGGCCGTGCATGTTTCTTCGAGCCGGGCGAGTTCGGCCGTCGGCTTGCTTCAGAGTCCTAGCCGCTCGCGCTTGTCCAGCCACTCGCGGTTCTCGCGTTTGTTGTCGCAGGCCAGCTCGCCCTTGCCGCCCGCTGCGATATCGCGGATCGCCTCTATCTCCAGGCGTGTGAGGGGCATGGCTCCGGTGTCGTAGTCGCGCCAGGCCTCCATGGTGATGGGCACGATCGGCTCGATCAGGTCGTGCATCGCTTGGGCGAAGTCACGGATTTCCTGCTGGGCGTGCGAGTCCATGCGCAGAGACAGGAACCGGAGCAGGTTGTGCAGGTCGCATTTCCAGTACCACTCGGTGTACATGTTGACGGGCAGGGCGGTGCGTGCCAGCTCCCGGGTTACGCCTTGCTTGGTGAGTTCGAGGTACCGCGGGTACAGCGCCTCGACGTCCTTGAGCAGCGCGAGGAAGTCCTCGGCTGTGCGCACTTCGTTGGCATCATCGGTGCTGAAGGTTTCTTCGCCGCCTTGGCGGTTGGAGGCTGACTGCTTGCGCACGCTGTCGGCGGTGGGCACATAGAACCGGTCGGGCAGGATGGAGTACCGGGCCGAGTATTCGTTGACGTTGGCGGTGCGGTGACGGATCCACTGGCGCGCGACGAAGATGGGCATCGCGATGTGGAACTTGAACTCGATCATCTCGAACGGCGTGGTGTGCCGATGCCTGAGCAGGTAGCGGATGAGCCCGCGGTCCTCGTTGACCTGCTTGGTGCCCTGGCCGTACGAGACGCGGGCGGCCTGCACGATCGCGCTGTCGGCGGTCTGGCCTTGGGGAACGAGCCGGGGCATCGCATCAACGAGAGCAACAAAGCCGTGCTCGTGGACGCGGATCTCACGACGTATCTCGCCCGCCATCACATCGACCAACGGGGTGTCTGATCGCACCGCCTTGACGGCGCCCAGGGCTGGGTTGGGGGTCGGCGCGGGCTTGGTTTCGGTGATGGGGGTCGTGTCTGCCATGGGGGCAAGGTAGCGGCCCTGAAGTCGATCCTCAACGCACCTCGCGAAGTGTCAGCTCAGCGGTGCCGTGGGTGGTCCGCCGGCGGTAGCGGACCTCGATTTCATCGCCCGGGGCGTGCTCCGAGACGACGCGGACGAGCTCGTAGTAGTCGCGGGTGGGCCTGCCGCCGACGTGGGTGATGATGTCGCCGAGCCGGAGCCCATCGGGCCTTCGGCCCACGAAGCCGGTGATCTTGAGGCCTTCTCCTGTCGAGGCGGGGTCGATGCGCACGCCCAGGGCCGCGTCGCCCGGGCCAAGATCGAGCGGGACTTCTGGCAGCCCCAGCGCCCAGGAGCGAAGGTCGGCATCGAAGCCCGCTGCGTCGGTCTTTGTGACAGCGAGCAGGGAGGCGAGGCCGGTCGGGTCGTCGCGGTAGTGACCGGTGTAGTGCGCATAAAACTCACCAAGCAGGCCGCGTTCCAAGAGGTACAGGAACACGGCCCGGGCCTGCGCGTAGAACCTCAATGGCTGATCGCGGTGGAGTCGCTGGCCGATCGGGCCGGCGAACTGTTCGATGGCGACAAGGCTCGCGGTTTTGGCCTGCTTGCGGATGAGGTTGGTGCGGTAGCACGGCGTTGGGTCGCCCTGCGGGTCGACAGTCTCGACCAGCGCCGCGAGGCCCTCTTGCACCCACATGGGGTGGCGCTGGCCTAGGGCGTTCATGCTGCGCCAGTGGAGCACGTGGAAGAACTCGTGTCGGAGTGTGCCGCCCAGGTCGGCAGCCCACAGTTCCTTGGCGTCGTGGTTGTACATGCCGCCGATCTGCGAGGTTCCTTGCACGGCGGCTGGCCCCAGCGTGCGGGCCGCCCAGGTGCGAAAGTGCGCGGGTTTGGGCAATACGACAGCGACCCATGCATCCGGCGTGGCATCCGCGGGGAGTTGGGCGTGAGCGAAAACCGCGAGCCCGGCCCACTCGGCCACGAGAGCGATTTCATGGCGGGCGTCCTCGAACGACTGGGGCGTGAACGCGGTGGCGTAAAGCAGGCGGAGCGGCTCGTCGCGGTCAAAGAGGTACGACCGGCCGAAGGTCTTGCGGAGCGATGCGTCCTTGGCCTCGGCGCGCGCATCGAGCACGTCGTTCCATCGCGATAGAAGCGCCACGAACGCGGGCATTTCGCGGAGGTTGGCAAGGTGTGGGTCGCGCTCGATCTGTTTGCGGTCAGCGAATCCGAGTTCGATGGACCGCCGGAGCGCTTCCATCGCGGGTTCGAGGTCGTGGCGCGAAGCGAGTACGCACGCGAGGTTGTAGTGGGGGACGGGGTTGTCGGGGTCGGCCTTGGCGTGCTCTCGCAAGAGACGCTCGGCTGTATCGAGGTCGCCCGCGTAGAACGCAGCGATGGCGTCCGCTTCGAGCGAGGCAGAGCGATCGGCCGGGCTCTGGGCGGCCGCTGGTAGCACGAGCACCAGAGCGAGGATGCATGCAGCAAGCTGAGCGATGCTGAGCGGGTTGTTGCGGAGTGCGTACGCCACGTTGCTCAATGTACCGGCGGCGGTCGGCCTTGGTTGAGTTCGAGACAGCGCAGGCTGCATCGAGTATGCCAACCGTCTCAGCGATCTCGGACTCATGCGATGGAAGATCGCGTGACCCCGGGCACAGAGCCTGGGCCTGCTGGTATCGATTCGCTGAATCGAGCGGGCGTTGCTTGGTTTTTCTCTCCAAGCCGGTCGATTTCAAGAAGTTTCACCAGATGATCCGCGAGCTGCGTATGTACTGGTCCCGGGGGAATCTGCCGCCCGCGGCTTAAGCCCTGCAAGGCCACCGGGCAGGCAACCCCCGCTATCATGCCCGCCATGATGGAACGGATCGGTTCATTTACGATTCAGCGCGAACTCGGCCGGGGCGGCATGGGCGTGGTGTACCTCGCCACCGACACCCGGCTGGATCGGCAGGTCGCGATCAAGGCTCTGCCCTCCGAACTGGCGTCAGACCCCGTTCGGCTCGAACGCTTCGAGCGCGAGGCGAAGACCCTCGCGAGCCTGAACCATCCAAACCTGGCGGGCATCCACGGCGTCGAAGAGCAAGACGGCGCGAAGTACCTCGTCCTTGAGTTCGTCGAGGGCGAAACGCTCGCCGATCGGCTGGATCGTGGACCGCTGCCGGTCGACGAAGCGATCGAGCTCGCGGTGCAAATCGCCGCGGGCGTCGAGGCTGCTCACGAGGCGGGCGTGATCCATCGGGATCTCAAGCCGGCCAACATCATCGTCACACCGGATGGTGACGCCAAGGTGCTGGACTTCGGCCTGGCACGGACGGATGAGGGTGGGCAGTCGTCAACAGGTGCGTTGGACAGCCCGACGATGACATCCCCACAGCCGCAGCATTCGCCCACGATCGCCGGCGCGATCCTCGGCACCGCAGCGTACATGAGCCCCGAGCAGGCGCGGGGGCGTCGCGTCGACAAGCGCACCGACATCTGGTCCTTCGGCGTGGTGCTGTACGAAATGCTCGTCGGTTCGAGCCCGTTCCACGGCGAGACCGCTACGGACTCGATCGGTGCCGTGCTGCACAAGGACCTCGATCTCCATCGCCTGCCATCGGAGACACCGGCAAACGTCCGGCGTGTGCTCGATCGATGCCTCGTGCGCGACAGGAATCTGCGCTACCGCGATATCGGCGATGTGCGGGTGGAGTTGCTAACCCAGCCCACGGATGCCGCATCGCACACCGTGGAACCGGGCCAATCGCGAGGGTGGATCGCGATCGCGGCTCTCCTTGCCGTGACATGCGTCGGGCTCGGTATCGCGATGTGGCTCCGTCCCACGCCGGAGGCACCGGAGCAAACCCAATCGCCCGCGCGTCTGACCTTCCCTGTGACACTGATTCCCGACGGCGAGTTCTTGACGGGCGACAGCCCGGACTTCGCGCTCTCGCCCGATGGCACCAGGCTTGTGGTATCGGCGACGGTCGGCAGCGAACGCGGGCTCTGGCTGCGAGAACTCGCCAGCGATGCGGCGCTGCTCTTGCCGGGCACGGCGGACGCCGAAACGCCCGTGTTCAGCCCGGACGGAGCGTGGATCGCGTACTTCACCGATACGGCGTTGTGGAAAATCGCCACGGCCGGGGGCTCCCCCCAGCGCCTCGCCGACGCAACCGCCTCGAACCGCGGCGTGGCATGGCTGGGCAACGACCGGCTTGTCTATTCGCCCAACACAACCGCGGTGCTCCATATGGTCACCGCCTCGGGCGGGACGCCCGAAACGATCACCTCGTACGACTCATTCGAGAGCGATCGGCCGCACCGCTCGCATCGCTGGCCCGCATCGACGCCGGACGGACGAGGGGTTGTCTTCACCGCGCAGAGCGGGGGCGACTCGTTCAACGAGAGCTCGATCGCCGTGGTCGATCTTGACTCGGGCCAGGCGACAACGCTGCTCGAACGTGCCGGAACGTTCCCGATCGTGCTGCCCGGCGGCGAGTTGCTCTATACATCCGGTGGCACGGTGTACGCATGCCTGGTGGACTGGTCGGTACCAGCCCTTGTCGGCACGCCGAAGCCCATCCTCTACGATGTCGTACACTGGGCCCTCAACGGCGGCGTCCAGTTGGCCGTTGCCGGTGACGGCACCGCGTTGTACATCCGCGGCTCGCAGGGCGGCAACTCTCTCGGCATGCCGACCTGGATCGATCTCGCAACCGGCGAGCGCACGCCGCTGCTTGATGAACCCACGTCGGCGGTCACCCCCCGCATCAGCCCCGATGGCTCCCGCGTCACGTTCGGCTCAGGACTCGACTCGCTCAGCACGGGAAGCGGATCGTCAGCCGGGTTGTTGGTCATCTACGAGTTGGCACGAGGGGTGCGCACAGAAATCACACTCCCGCGGGTGGCGACCAATCCGATCTGGTCGCCCGACGGGCGCGAGATCGCGTTCTCCATGAGCACCGAGGAGTCGGCGGAGATCCCGCACATCGTGAGCATCGACGGCGAGAGCCCGCCTCGCCCCCTTGTTGACGCTTCGCTCTTCGAGCAGTTCACGACCGACTGGTCGCCCGATGGGTCACGCATCCTGATCACCCAATGGAGCAGCGATGCGGACTGGCAACTCTACACGTTGCAGCGTGACGGCGAAGACTGGGTATCGAGCCCCATGCTGACGACGCCGGCCGTGGAGGCTGCTGGCGTCGTCAGCCCGGATGAAGCCTGGATTGCGTATTTTTCGAATATCACCGGGAATGGCCAGCTTTTTATTCGAAGGCTCGATGGACCGCCGGACCGCCGCCAGATCTCGATCGATGGCGGCTCCGGCCATCAATGGGCGCCGGACGGACGATCGCTGTACTACTTCAAGCGGGACAAAGACGCGCTCGGCTGGACGGGCCAGCTCATGCAGGTCGATCTGACGGAAGTCAACGGGCGGCTCGAGCCCTCGGCACCCCGACCCCTGCACGAGATGGAGCATGTCGGCGCGACCGGTGGACGCGGATTGCAGCATCTCCACCCGGACGGCACCCGCATGCTCTACATCGCCCCCGTTGGCGAAACGCAGCCGACGACCGACGCCAACCAGACGTATCTCAGAACCGGCCTGATTGATGACATCCGCCGCCAACTCGGGGAGACGCCGTGATCGATCGCATCGGCCCCTACGAAATCACCCGCGAACTCGGCCGAGGCGGCATGGGCGTGGTCTATCTCGCACACGACTCCCGCCTAGACCGCGATGTCGCGATCAAGGCGCTCCCTGCCGAGCTGGCGTCGGACCCTGCCCGGCTCGAACGCTTCGAACTCGAGGCGATGTAAGCCACAACCATCCCAATCTGGCCGGCATCCACGTCCTCGAGGTCGCCGGTGTCGCTGCAGGTGCTGTTGCCGTTGAAGTCGAGGCGGTGCGAGCAGATTCCAAAATCGGAGGTGATAGGAAACCAGCTGAAATCAATGCGATAAAGACCAGTCTTTGTGACGAGGAAACACGACCAGCGGTATCTCCAGAACCCGGGCAGTGATACGGCATGCTTTGCTTGACATGCAAGTAGTTACTTGCGTATGCTCTAGCGAGTGTCTTATGGATGATCTGTACCGAGCGCTCGCCGATCCGACCAGGCGGGCGATTCTGGACGAACTGGTTGAGCGAGATGGTCAGTCGCTATTCGAACTTTGCGGCCGATTGATTATGAAGCACAACATCGGCTCATCAAGGCAGGCGATCTCCCAGCACCTGGAGATATTGGAGTCCGCGGGGCTGGTGATCGCAAAGCGACAAGGCCGGTGCAAGTTTCACTGGTTCAATGGCGAACCACTGAGAGCCATAACGGAGCGATGGCCCAGTACACGACAAAGGAGCGAATCAAGTGAGAATTAGCGGTTGTAGTTTGATGGTGGACAATCAAGCAAAGGCGCTCGAATTCTACACCACGATCCTGGGCTTTCAGACAAAGCACAACATCGACCTGGGTGAACACTGTTGGATCACGGTCGTTTCTAAGGAAGATCCTGATGGGCCAGAAGTCGGGCTTGAGCCTGACGTGCATCCCGCGGCCAAGGTGTTCAAATCTGCGATGGTTGAAGACGGGATTCCGTTCACATCGTTCGCGGTTGAAGATGTTGCCGCGGAGCATAAGCGGCTGGAGTCGCTTGGCGTACGGTTTACTCAGCCACCGGTTGACTACGGCACAGTGATCACGGCCGTATTCGATGACACTTGTGGGAACCTCATTCAGATCGCACAGGAGAAATCTGGATCATGAACGCAACACATCTTCGATTGATTGCTTTTTCTTTCGTATCGCTAATGCTCATAGGAGCCGTCACATCTGAACATGGCCAGGCTCGCGCCGGGCTGGTTGGTTCCGATCGGATGCGGGTCGAAGCAGACGCCATCAAGGTGCAGTACCTCGAAATCGTCACGCCATCGGTGAATGAGACGTGCGAGGCCATGGCTGAAGCGCACGGTGTCGTCTTCGGCGAACCGATCGCAGAGTTCGGCAACGCCCGCACAGCCGACCTCAAGGATGGAGGGCGCATAGGCGTACGTGCACCGATGCGTGATACGGAAGCGCCGATTGTGCGGCCCTATGTCTTGGTAGATGACATCGAAGCCGCGGTCAAGGCTGCCGAGAGGGCCGGTGCAAAGGTGGCCCTGCCGCCCATGGAGATCCCAGGCGGACACGGTACATTCTCGATCTACATCCTCGGCGGCATCGAGCACGGACTCTGGCAGCTGTGATCACGTTCTGAGTAGATGCTTGCTCGAAAATTCAGCATCGAGGCTCTCGTCCTGAACAAACGAATCAGGTTGGAACCAAGCATGAACACCTGAAGCCTCGGCATTTGCCTAGGCCGTTATGCATCCAAAATCGGGGTGACAGGACACCAGTTGAACTTTTCGCAGCCCAAATCGGCCTCTGGAGTCTGGAAACGCGGTGTCTGGTTTCGCGGTGAGAATCTGACCTACCGCGTCGTGTACCCACCATTGGCGAAGATCGTCTGGCCAGTGATCCACCAGCCGTCGCTCACCAAGAACCGGATGAGCGGCACGATATCTTGGATTTCTGTGAGTCCACTCTTGGACCACTTGCTGAGATCGGCAGCCGTGCTGTGGTACTTGGCGGCGTCCTCTGTCTCCTGGCCGTAAAAGAACGGCGTGTCCATGGGGCCGGGGGCCACTGCTGTGACACTGATGCCTCGTGCACCGAACTCCTTCGATGCGGCGCGTGTGAAATGCTCAATGGGAGCCTTTGCCCCCGCATACGCGGCGTAGTACCCCGTGAACGCCGCCAGCAGCGAGGTAACGACAGAACAGAGCTTACCTTGCTCAGACAGCTTCTTGCCAGCCTCCTGCATGAAGAAGAAGGCCGCTTTCGAGTTGATCGCGAACATCGTATCGAACTCGCTTTCAGACACCTCAACGATCGGCTTCTTGAGGACCATGCCAGTGGTGTTGATCGCGATGTCTACACGCCCGAAGTCCCGCATCGCCGCGTCAAACATGGCGGCACAACCCGTCGGCGTTGTCAGATCTTGTTGAAATGCCGATGCGTTCGCCCCAGCGGCCTTGATTGCCGCAACGGTCTCGTCGGCCTCCGCCTTTGTCCGATCACTGTGGTAGTGCACCAGAACGGCCTCGGCCTTGTGCATCGCCATGTCGCGAGCGATGAGTCCGCCGAGGTTCTTGGCACCACCGGCGATCAGAACGACCTTGCCCTCGATGCTGTTCTTGTCAGCCATGTTCTTTGTCTCCTGGCTCCGTGGAATTGGACCTTGTTCGCACGACTCCGGCATGTTCTACACCCGACTCCTTGCTGACTTTCAGATTCTCCGGCCGCGTATCCTGATGGCATGAACTCGGGTTTCCGGACAAAGCGATTCCCCGCCGGGGGAGGCCTTCACGACACTGTGGCTCAGTTATCGACAACTCGAACTGGCTCAGCGCAAGTCCAGTTTCAGAGAGCAGATATCCGCACCGCGACCGACTGGGCTATTCAGAGGTCCGAGGACACGGTTATCGTTCATCTCGCGGGACGGATGATCTCTTTGGAGACAGAGGTGGACGGGCTAGGCAGCAGTCGCGGCCCTGCCGTCCCCGGAGAGGTATGGACAGTCCCAGCGGGGGTCGTGTACAAGAGCCACGCCAAGGGAGATGTAATTGACTTCGCGGTCCTTACGACCCCAGCGATGCCCTCCGACGATCAACGCCCTACCCGCCTCGCGCTTCGTGCCGGCCACTCGGACCACGCGCTCTTGAACTCTCTGCAGCGGCTCCGATCGACTATGGAACTGCACGACGATGCCAGCAGGCTCGATGTCGCCGCTACGACCTGCGAGATCTGGGAACACGTAAACGCCGCATATACGGACTCTACAGCAGTGTCGCCGGTGAGTCACAGACTCGACAGCGCAAACGCCATTCTTGTTCGGGACTATGTGTTCGAGAACCTCGACACTCGAATCACGCTCGACAGGCTCTCTAGCTTGGTCGGTCAGACCACTCACCAGTTTCTGATCGCGTTCCGGGATTCATTTGGCATGAGTCCCGGGCAATACATCATCAAGGAGCGGCTTCGAGCCGCCCAGCGGTACCTGCTGCATACCTCCTGGGATATCACGACCATCGCACTGCGATGCGGATTCTCCAGCCATAGCCACCTGACCAGCACGTTCTCGCGACGCCTGGCGATGACTCCCAGCCGCTTCAGGCAACGCTACAGATGAGATGAGTTGCGTGTGGCAGGACACAAACATGAGGTAGAGCAACGCGTTTGAACCGCCTGCATCCTCTTGCTCAATCGGCACTTACCGAGAGCACATCGGATTTGAATCGGGGCGAGAGGATTCGAACCTCCGACCTCCTGACCCCCAGTCAGGCGCGCTAACCAAGCTGCGCTACGCCCCGCAGCCAACACACTAGCCCGCCCGGCCACTCGCCGCCAGCCCGATCGGTGCCGTTCCCGCTAGCCTGTGGGCACCATGCCTCACCACGCACCTCCCGCTGCGCCCCTGCTCATCAAAGCTGGCAGGCTCATCGATCCCGCCACCGGTACCGATTCCACGCTTGACGTGGCCATCGGTGCCGACGGCCGCATCGTCGCCATCGGTCCCGAACTCCCTGAGCCACCCGGCAGCCTAACCATCGACGCCTCGGGCCTCATCGTGGCCCCGGGCCTGATCGACCCCCATGTCCACCTCCGCGAGCCCGGGGGTGAGCACAAGGAGACTGTTCGCTCCGGCACCGCCGCCGCTCTTGCGGGAGGCTTCACAACCGTCTGCTGCATGCCC
Organism: uncultured Phycisphaeraceae bacterium; assembly: GCA_964352615.1. Taxonomy (GTDB): domain Bacteria; phylum Planctomycetota; class Phycisphaerae; order Phycisphaerales; family UBA1924; genus OFTM382. The sequence continues at coordinate 104,749 of CAYGSG010000002.1, read as the reverse complement.
AACACGGCCCCCGCGCTCGACTCGCCCAGCGTGCTGGCGGACCTCGCCGAGCGCTGCCAGCGGACCGCCCAGTGCCGCGTCTACCCGGTGGCCGCGGGCTCGATCGGGCGCAAGGGCGAACAGCCCGCGCCGATCCAGGCACTCGCGTCAGCGGGCGCCGTAGGCATCTCCGACGATGGCGACGCCATCGCCGACCCGGCGCTGATGGCCCACGTTCTCGCGCAGACCGCCAAGGTCAACCTCGCGTTCATGCAGCACTGCCAAGACCCCACGATCACCGTCGGCTCCTCCATGCATGAGGGCGCGGTATCCGCCCGCCTCGGGCTCGTGGGCTGGCCAAGACACGCCGAGGAGGCCATCATCGAACGCGACATCGCGCTCGTCGAGCAGACCGGCTGCGCGTACCACGTTCAGCACATCAGCTCAGCTGGAAGCGTCGAACTGGTGCGCTCCGCGCGCGCACGCGGCTTGCCCGTCACCGCCGAGGCCTCGCCGCACCATCTCATGCTCACCCACGAGGCGTGCGAGGGCTTCAACACACTCGCCAAGATGAACCCGCCGCTCCGCGAGCAGAGCGACGTCGAGGCCATCCGCAAGGCCGTAGCTGAGGGCGTCATCACGGTGCTCGCTACTGACCATGCGCCCCACGCCAAGCATGAGAAAGAGCAGCCCTTTGAGGATGCCCCCTTTGGCATCATCGGCCTCGAATCCGCGCTGCCGCTCTACGCCGAAGCGCTCGTGCGCACGGGCCTTATCGATTGGCCCCGTCTAATCGCTCTGCTCACCGTCGAGCCCGCCAAACTCTGCCGGTTGGAGCGACACGGCTTAGGCCAACTCGCCGTCGGCGGTCCCGCGGACGTCACGCTTATCGATGCTGAGCATCGGTGGACGTTCGACGAATCGCAGGTCGCCGGCCGATCGGCCAACTCGCCGTTCCTAGGTAGAACCATGGTCGGCCGAGCGGTCGTCAGCATCGTCGCGGGCGCTGTGCGCATGGATCGGCTGGCCATTGCGCGGTGATCCTTACCCGCCGGGAAGGCTCTGACGAGCCGCGACCGTGAGGGAGCGGTCTTCTGCTTGGTTACCGCTTACGCCGCCTTCGATGAACTCGCCGAAGCCCTCGGCCTGCGCAGGGCCATCGCCGTGATGTCGTCCGCCTGGTTGAGCGAACCTTGCTGCACATCCAGCTGCGCCTCAAGCTCGGCCAGCGGCGCGCGCACGCCGTCGTGCTTCTCGACCGCATCACCGAACCGCTCAAAGTGCCGAAGGTATTCCTCGTTCGCGGGCGAGGTCTCGCCCAACATGGGGAACGCCACCTCGAATCCATCGCTGTAGAGCAGCAGGGTCTCGCCGGGCTCGAGTGTGAAGCTCTCTTCGTCAAACTGTGCTTCCTCGAACACGCCCAGCAGCGGCCCGTGCGAGTGGATCGGCGTGCTTCCATCGGTTGTCATACGCAGCGGTGGGGGATGCCCCGCCACGCTGAGCGATACCTCGTGCGTGCGCGGGTCGTAGAGGCCGAACACAGCGGTTGCAAAGCGAGTCCCATCGCTCCCCCCCGGGCATGCCGAGGCCAGCGCGGAGTTGATCGCCTTGATCGTCTGAGCCGGGCCACCCTGGCCCATCGCCCCGAGCCCAGACTCGGTCACCGCACGGTGGATGAGCATGGTGAGCAGCGCCGCGGGCACGCCGTGGCCCACAGCATCAGCCAGCAGGAACGCGAGCCGGCCGTCGTCAAGCCTGATCAGGTTGAACAGGTCGCCGCTCACGTACGCCGCAGGCCTGAACAGCACCGCCATCTCAAGATCATCGATCTTCGGCGGCACCGGCGGCATCAGGCTCCGCTGAATCGTCGAAGCCAAGTTCAGTTCCTCGTGCAGCCGATTGATCTGCCCGGTGATCCCGCCCTGGCTCGCGACCGAAGACCGCAGTTCCTCGCGCATCTCCGTGACAACGCGGGCCTGCGAGCACATCGCGTGCAGCATCGATGCCAACCGGCTCGGGTGCGTGTCCATCGGCTCGACCAGCAAGCCCGACGCCTCAAACCGCCGCCACGTCTCATCGCAACGCTGCACCGCGAACACCGCTGGTATCCGCAGCCTCAGCAGATGGTCCGCGACCTGTGCCGCGCGAGCCATCGATTCGCTTCCGTGCCAGCAGACCAAGACCACCGGCGTCCGAGTGCCGAGATCAACACACACGCCGCCCGTCGAGCATGCCTGCTGGCCGGGTTGCTGAAGAGCGCCGAGCAACTCGATCAGGCCCGGGATCGTCAGCGCTTCGCCCACCGAAGGCGCGCACGATCGAGGCCAGGCCGACGAGACGACGCCCGCAAACGCGCTCGCACCGCCCGGCGCGTGCTGATCCAGAATCTTCGATCGAGCCACGATAAGCTGCGGTTCGCGCATGGAGTCGGCCGCCTTCATAGGAGAGTCCCGCTCTCCTATCGGCCTACCGCACGAGCTGTTTGAGCTTCTTTAGGTCCATCTCGACCACGTCGCCTTCCGAAACATCGAGCGTCTCGAGCATGCCGCCCTGCAGCTCAACAACGTACTGAGCATCGAACTTGCTCGGGTATCGCGTGAGCCGCTGCTCGTACGCGCTATCGGACTCTTCGGCCCCTTGCGGCTCCTCGGGCACCATCGCGTGCATCGCCACGACCCATCCGTTGCTGTCCAGGAACAGAATGTCGATCGGGATCGTGCAGTCTCGCATCACAAACGACCGCTTAGAAGCTCTCGGGAACGCGAACAGCATACCGCCGTTGGGCTCTATGAATGTTCGCCCGCCCAGGCCCTTGACACGCGTGGTGTCGTTCACCGCCAGCTCAAGATAGAACGTCTTGCCGCCGACTTTGACAGCCATCACGTCCTCGGCTGTCTCCTCGTCGCAGCCGTGCATCGAAGCGATGGCGACCAGCGCCGCCGCCACCGCCAGCACAACCGCCGCGATCTTTATCCAGTGCCATCCAGCAGCCATCGGTGATCCTCCTGCGTGAAGACTATCGGCTCACGAGACAGGATAGTGTGGTCGAGCCGCCTTGCGAAATCTTCCGCCGATAACCGCTCAGATAGTCCCATGCCGTGGTATCGGCCCAGTAGAGCGATGATCCGCTCGGCTCGAACACCCTTGTCTCGGTAACTCAGCACCCGCGTGTCCCCGTGCCGCTTGGCCAGCCGTCGCCCGTCCGGGCCGATCACCAGCGGCAGGTGCCAGTACGTGGGCTCGGGCTCCAGCCCCAGTGCCCGATAGAGCAGCAACTGCCGCCCCGCCGAATCCACCAGATCGCTGCCCCGGACTGCGTGCGTCACACCCTGCCTTGCGTCGTCCACCACGCACGCGAGCTGGTACGAGGGCTCGCCCCCGCGCGTCCATACCACAAAGTCGCCCACGCTCTGGGCTGGCCGTACACGCTGCGTGCCCAGCACGCGGTCATCGAATGCCACTTCAGCCTCGGGCGTTGCAAATCTCCACCCGACGCCGGGATCATCGAACGAACTCGGCATCTCGGCGGGCCTCAGCGTGGGCGGGCACACGGTTTCGTCCGTTCCCTCTTGCGGGGCACTCGCCGCCGCTGCGATCTCTGCCCGGCTCAGGTCGCACGGGTACACCAGCCCATTGGCAGCGAGCCGTTGCATCGCCTCGACATACGGTGTGGTATCCGCGCTCTGCACCAGCACCTCGCCCGTCCAATCGAGCCCGAGCCACGCGAGCGTTTCCAGCGATTGCTCGACCGAGCCCGGCTTGATCCGAGGGCCATCAAGGTCCTCGACGCGCACCACGACCTCCCAGCCGCGCTGCTTGGCCAGCGCCCAGCACAGCAGGAACGAACTCGCGTTGCCCAGATGCAACGCCCCCGTGGGCGAAGGGGCCAGCCGCGTGCGATCAGGCCGAGCGTCTGCCCCTTGAGAGCGATGGCCAAGGCCCGGGGAATCGCTGTGCCGGTCCATGCTCAACCCCTGAAGTCGGACAACAGGCCCGTACAGCACGACGCTTGCTCATGCTACACTCCCGCCGAGCCGGCGAGACACCGTGTCGCGGCTGCCCGAGTCCCAAGGCAGGAGGCCACATGACCACCAAGCTCCCCGAAGAGTCCATCAAGTCCGAGCTTGAAACGCTGCCCGACTGGTCTGAGATCTCCGGCGCCGTCCAGAAGACCTTTCAGTTCGAGACGTTCAGCGACGCCATGACCTTCGCCAGCAAGATCGCCGATTACGCCGAGCACGCCCAGCACCACCCCGACATCCTCATCCGGTACAACATGGTGACCATCACCGTCAGCACCCACGATGCTGGCGGCATCACCGAAAAAGACTTCGCCCTCGCCCGTGCCGCTGACGGGTTCCAGTCGGCATGATCCCGCGGCGATAGTCCAACAACGCAACAGGCCGACAACGCAATAGGCCAGCAGAGCGATCGTCTACTTCAATTCGACCGACCAGTACGCCTCGTCAAGGAACGCCTTCCACGATGCGTACTTCGCGTAGCTCAATCGAACAGAAATCAGCGGGTTTCGCCTCGGCCGCACCGGCGGCCTGATCAGCTTCATGCTCGCCTGCTCGGGTGTGCGCCCGCCCTTGCGGGTGTTGCACCGCACGCACGCGCACACCAGGTTCTCCCACGAGTCTCCGCCGCCCTGCGAGCGGGGTTTCACGTGGTCGAGCGTGAGCTCGCTTGTGGTGAACAGCGATCCGCAGTACTGGCACTCGTGTGCGTCTCTTGCAAACAAGTTCCGCCTGTTGAGCTTTACATGTTGGGCTGGCAGCCGGTCGTAGCCGTACAGCCGAATGATCCTCGGCACCGCGATCTCCGCCCGCACGGTGCTCACCCAGTCCTGGTGGTCAGCCCGAAACCCGTGCTGCAACGCCGAGATCGCCTGCCAAGACTCAAAGTCATAGTTCAGGTACGCCCCGTCATCCACATGGATGACCTCCGCGTGGTCGCAGAACAGCAGGCTGAGCGCGCGCCGGGCGTTGACCACCCGGATCGCCGCGTAGAACCGGTTGAGAACCAGCACGCGGGCATCAAGGCCCTCGTTGCCCAGCGCCGCGGGTCTCGGAGCAGGCAAGGCGGCCGCGCACGCGGGCTCTTGGGCCACCCGCCGTTTGCCTCTGGTTGTCTGCTTGCGTTTGGCCATGCTCGGTGCAGCTTTCCCCGGCACCCGCCGACCATCGGCGCGTGTGGGCATACGAATGTACCACGGCTCGCCGGTATTCCAACCGTCAGAACCCGCCACGCCCGCATTTCTTTAACTCTGAACGCTCGATTCGGCTGCATGGAGCGCGCCGGTCGGCTAGTGCCTGAACCGTCGCACGCCCGTGGTCATGCAGCAGATGCCCCGAGATTCGCACAGCTCGAACGTCTCGCTGTCGCGCTTGGAGCCACCCGGATGCACGATCATCGCGATGCCCGCATCGGCCAGCAGGGTTGGTCCATCGGCAAACGGGAAGAAGGCATCCGACGCCGCCACCCCGCCCCGGCAGCGCTCGCCCGCCTTCTCGATCGCGATTCGGCACGACGCCACGCGGTCCATCTGTCCAGCCCCAGCGCCCGCCAGCGCCACCGTGCCGTCGTTAAGCAAGCCGCCGATCGCCACCGCGTTGCTCGTGAGCGATCGGCTCGCCGTGTCCAAAAACGCTGCGGCGCGGAGCGAGTCTTCGCTCGGCTTGGGGCCTGCCGAGTGCGTCCAACGACTCGGGTCGCTGACGTGCGCATCAACCCGCTGGACCAGCGCACCGCCCGGCACCGTGCGCACCTCGAAGTCTGAAGCAGCCGATGTGTCAAGCTCACCCGTCGCGATCAGCCGCACATTGGCAAACCGCGTGCGCAGCAGTTCGAGTGCCTCGTCGTCGTAGCCCGGCGCGACGACCACCTCAAAGAACGCGCCGGGTGCTGCCAGCCGTTGGGCGCTGGCCAAGTCGACCCGCCGGCTCAAAGCCACGATCCCGCCGAACGCCGCCAGCGGATCACCCTCGAGCGCGCCGTGCAAGGCGGCGGCTGAGGTGGCCCCGATCGCGGCGCCGCACGGGTTGGTGTGCTTGACGACCGCAGCACTCGCGGAACTGGGGCTGAGCGTGTGCAGATCGCGCACCAATCGCAGCGCCGCCGACGCATCCAGCACGTTGTTGTAGCTCAGTGCTTTGCCGTGCAGTTGCTGGCCGCCTATCACCGAGCCGCTGCTGTGCGCACGCGAGCGGTAGACCGCCGCCTGCTGGTGGGGGTTCTCGCCATACCGCAGGTCGGCTTGCTTGACGAGCCCAAGCTCGAGTTCATCCGGGAACCCAGCGTCTGTTTCAGGCGCAGCGCCCTGGGCGTTCGTCAGGTAACGGGCGATCGCCGCGTCGTATTGGTTCGTGCGCTGGAAAGCAGCTCGTGCCAGCTCGCGGCGGTGCGAAAGAGTCGTCGCGCCGCCGTGGCTCTTGAGTTCGGCGAGCAGCCGCTCGTATTGGGCGGGCTCGGTCAGGCAGACCACCCACGCCGCGTTCTTGGCCGCCGACCGGATCATGCTCGGCCCGCCGATGTCGATCTGTTCGATCGCCTGTTCCAGCGTCACACCGGGCTTGCGAACGGTCTCCTCGAATGGATACAAATTTACGCATACAAGATCGATCGGCTCGATGCCGTGTTCGCATAGCGTGGGGCCGTCGATGTCTCGCCTCGCGAGAATCCCGCCGTGAATCTTGGGGTGCAGCGTCTTGACCCGTCCGCCGAGCATCTCGGGCGAGCCCGTCGCGCTCTCCACCGTGCGCACCGGCAGGCTCGCCTCGGCGAGCGCCGCCGCCGAGCCGCCCGTCGAGAGCAACTCCACGCCGAGTTCGTGCAGCCCGCGCGCCAACGCCACCAGATCGGTCTTGTCACTGACCGAGAGCAGCGCTCGCCGGACCGGGACCAGATCGTTCACAGCGAGGCTCCCTAGCGCCGAGCGACGAGTCTGGCTGCGATGTTGTCTTTGGAGACGGCGTACAGCGTGCCCTCGCTGACCGAGTCGGCCGCGAGCAGTTCTACGCCGGGCACGTCGAAGGCGCCGCGAACCGACCCGTCGGCGGCATCGATCGACCAAGCCCGGCCGTTGGCCCACGCGATCAACGTCTCGCCGCGCGTGGTCAGCACCACGCCCCGCACGTCGGGTGCGCTCCAGAGCTGCTTGCCTGTCGCCGCGTCGAGCGCCAAGAGACCACGGTCCAGCGTCGGGACATACAGCACCGAACCGATCAGGGTGATCTGCTCGCGGAGAGGCATGGCCGTGCGCACGCGCCAGCGGAGCGCCATATCGAACGCATCAAAGGCGTACACCGATTGGTCGGGGCTCGCGATGAAGACCGTGGAGTCGGAGGCGATCGGGTCGCTGCCGTCGGGGCCCATGAAGATCGAGTTCTCGCCCACGAGTTGGCCCGAGGTGGCCTCGAAGCCAAGCACCCGTCCCGAGCGTGTCACGACCACGGCGGTGGAGCCTGAGAGTGCGACGGGGGTATCGATCGGGTTGCGCGCGCCGAACCGCCACAGCGGGTAGCCGCCGCTGGCGGTGGTGTGCGAGAGCACGATGCCGGTGTTGGATGTCGCGAGCAGGGTGCCGCCGAACGGCACGGGCTTGGAAGCCAGCACACCCTCGAAGCTCTGGCGGTCGAGCAGGTCGCCCGAGACAGGATCGACAAAGTACGCGTCGCTGTCCACGCTGCTGACGATCAGTCCGCCGAGCCGGGTGTTGCCCGCGAGGGTTGAGGTCGCATCGGTGAGTTCGTTGGAGTGCCGAAGGGCGCCGGTCGAGGTGTCGAGCACGCTCAGCAGCGTGTCGGCGGTCTGCACGACCACGATGTCGCTGTAGGCATCGATCGACTCAAGCCTTGGGTTTGGCCCGAGCGGCACCGCCGACCGCCAATCGATGCGGTACCCGAGCCCATCGAGGGTCTCGGGTGCGATCGCAAAGCGGTCGAGCCGTTCAAGCGGCGTGCCCTTGATACTGGCCTTGGGATTTCGGGGAGATGACTGACACCCGGTGAGCGCGCTGATGGCGAGCATCCCGGTCAGGATCAGACAAACACAACGTATCGGCGTGCCGAGGATGAGCATCCGCAGTCGTCTCCGAGGGCGGCGGCCGCGTGTCGGGGGTCTTGCGACGTCCCGGCGACCGATGCTGGTGGGGAACCCCCCGCGAGGGGCGTGAGCCGCAGTATCGAGGCCTGCCACGCCGGGGTCAAGCCCTAGGCCCGTTTGGACCCCAACCAAAGCAGAAAGAAATCCGTGCTGGTGCGTCCTGCCCGCAACCCAGCGGGCAAAGATCACGCACATGTTCACCGGCATCATACAAGGAACCGGGCGGGTCGTGCGCACAGCCTCATCCGCCGAGGGGGGGCTCGAACTCACCGTCGACGTTCGGGAACTGCTCGATGAGGCCGAACCCGCCGCGAGTTTCCCGGCCCACGGAGCCTCTATCTGCGTGAGCGGGTGCTGCCTCACCGCCGCCAGGCTCGACCCAGAAGCGGGCGAGGTCGGGTTTGATGTGATCGCCGAGACCCTCCGCTGCACCACCCTCGGCGGCTTGCGCGATGGCAGCGAGGTCAATCTAGAGGCCTCGGTGCAGCCGACCACCCGTATGGACGGCCACATCGTGCAGGGGCACATCGAGGGCATGGGCGAGGTGCTCTCCATCGAGAGGCAAGGCCGGTGGGTGGCCCGCATCAGGCCCCCAGCCGAGCTGATGCCCGCGATCGTGCCCAAGGGCTCGATCGCAGTCGAGGGCGTTTCATTGACGCTGGCGGCGGTGGATGTCGCCCACGGCTGGTTCGAGATCGCGCTGATCCCGACCACGCTCGACCTGACCACGCTGGGCGGCCTCAAGCCCGGCTCGATGGTCAATCTTGAGACCGACATCATGGCCCGCACCGCGGTCCACTGGCTCGCCCACTTCGGGCCGGGCGCTCCGAGCCGATAGACTCCTTACGTGCGCGTCATGGGCATCGATCCCGGCCTTCGGCTCACGGGCTATGCCTGCCTGGAGGACGCGGCTGCGCTGACTCAGCCGGGCCTCGGCGCCCATGCCTGCGGCATCGTCGAGGCGGGCGTGTTCCGCCTCTCGCGGGCTGGGCGGTCGCTCTCCGATCGGCTCGGTGAACTCGACCGCGACATCCGCGATGCGATTGGCCGCCTACAGCCCGAGGTGGTCGCGGTCGAGGGGCTCTTTGCGCATTACAAGCACCCGGCGACGGCGGTCATCATGGGCCACGGCCGGGGTGTGGTGCTTTTGGCGGTGCAGTCGGCGGGGCTGGAACTCGTCGAGCTCAAGCCGGCATCCGTGAAGAAATCGATGACCGGCTACGGGCAGGCCACCAAGGCTCAGATGCAGGAAGCCGTGCGAGGCACGTTCGGGCTGGATGAAGTGCCCAGTCCGCCGGATGTCGCCGACGCGATCGCGATCGCGTGGTGCGCGCGCCAGCGCGCGAGCCTGACCGCCCTCACGGGAGAGAGACCATGACCAGCCAATCTTCCGCATCGTCGCCCTCGGCGCAGGTGCTGATCGTCGAGGACGAGCCCGATCATGCGGACGCGATGGCCGAGGCGTTGCGCCGTCCCGGGCACGTGTGCACGGTGGTGGGGGGCGTCGCGGCAGCACTGGCCGAGCTGAAAGGCGGGGCGTTCGACGTGATCGTCACGGACCTACGCATGCCTGCTTCTGCGGGACAAGCGGGCGTAGAGAGCGACGGCGCCAACGCGGGAATGGTCGTGCTTCAGGCTGCGGCCGAGCTTCAGCCTGAGGCCAAGGCGGTGATGGTGACCGCGCACGGCGACCCCAGGACTATTCGTGAGGCGCTCAAGGTGCGCGGCGCGTTCGACTTTGTCGAGAAGCCGCTCGATCTGGACATCTTCCGCGCGGTGGTGAACCGGGCCGCCGAGCATGTGCTGCTGAGGCATCAGGCAGGTGACCTCAAGCATCTGGTGCAGGACGCGGGATTCGAGGGGATCGTCGCGGGCAGCGGAGCGATGCTGGCGATACTGGATACCGTTCGCAAGGTGGCGCCGAGCAAGATACCGGTGCTGGTGACGGGCGAGAGCGGCACGGGCAAGGACCTGATTGCGCGCGCCATTCACGAGCTATCGCCAAGGTCCGGCGGCCGGTACGTGCCCGTGAACTGCGCGGGCCAGAGCGAGAGCCTGATCGAGGATGAACTGTTCGGCCACGTTCGCGGAGCGTTTACCGGCGCAGACCAATCGCGTGAGGGTGTGTTCGAGTACGCCGACGGCGGGACGATCTTTCTCGACGAGATCGGCGATATGCCCCTGCCCATGCAGGCCAAGCTGCTGCGCGTGCTCGAGAACGGCGAGGTCGTTCGGCTCGGGTCCAACGAGCCTAAGCGGGTCGATGCCCGGCTCGTCAGCGCGACCAACCAGGACCTCGAAGCGATGGTTAAGCAGGGCCGATTCCGCGAGGACCTGTACTTCCGCATCCAGGGTTCGATGGTGCATCTGCCGCCGCTGCGCGACCGGCGCGAGGACATCCCGCGCATCGTTCAGCACGCTCTCGCGAGGTTCGCTGTCGAGGAGATGGGGCCGGGCACGCCCGTGCCGGATATTGCGCCCAGCGCGATGATGAAGCTCGCGGCGTTCGAATGGCCGGGCAACGTACGCCAACTTATCAACGTTGTGCGCACGGTCGCGGTGATGGCCATCGGCGATACCGAGCCCGGCGCGCAGGCGACGGTCGAGTTGAAGCACTTGCCCGAGCAGGTCCGCAGCGCCGAATCGGTCGATGCCGACACGCTCGACGCGGACTCGGCATCGCTCGCGGGCAAAAGCCTTCAGCAGATCGAGAAGCGAGCCATACGCGAGACACTCCGGCTCACCGAGGGCAACCGCGAGCGGGCAGCGACCATGCTCGGCATCGGCGAGCGCACGCTGTACCGCAAGCTCAAGGAGTACGGCCTGCACTGACCATGACCTGGCCCATCATCCGCCGCCGCCGGTCGGGGCGAGCGTGGGCGTGACGAAGATGACCAGGTTTTCGGTCGTCGAGCTCATCGAGGTGCTGCGGAAGAGGTTCCCGACAATTGGCAGATCGCCGAGGATCGGCACCTGCGAGTCCTCGTTGTCGCCGAACAACTCCGCGATGGTCTGCGTGGCCCGCACGGTGTAAGTTGCGTCGGCCGGTGCCGAGCCAACATCGGGCAACTTGAACGGTTCGCCGAACGAGTCCACGACGGTCGGGGTGTACTCCCACGATCGACGATCGATGCGCCAATCAACCGTTGAGAACAGCCCGGTCGTCTGGTCAGCGCCGATGATAAAGAGCTGCTGCTCGAGCGGGTCGAACCCGGTAACGGCGGTGCTCGGTGTGAGATTGAGCCCCGTGGGGGGCGCGTTGACCGCGGTCTCTAGCGGGGCGTAGAGCCAGTCGCCGCCCTGGCCGATGTTCCAATAGAGGTGCCCGTAGTCGCCGTTGACCGCGGTGTAGCCCACGTGGATGCTGCCGTAGGTGGTAGTGGCGACGCTGATCTTGCTGTCAGGCGATGGTGCGGGGGCGTCGGCGCTGGCCTGGATGTTGTCCACGCGGAACGTGCTGCCGAGGGTGAGCGGGGCGTTCCAGAGCATGACGAGGTCGCCCGCCGCGTCCACAAACGCGCCGTGGTACGCGCCCCATGTGGTGTAGTTGGCATCGAACTGGAGGTCGATGTCGAAGCCCCCGCTCACGTTGATGGGGCCGGTTTCGATCAGCAGCGACTCGATGGCCGGGCTCGCGGTGTCGTTTGCCGATGGGATGATGCCCGAGGCGGAGCCGTCGCTGTTGATGGCGACCTGCATCTGCGAGCCGGTGGCGGGGTTGGTCTCGATGCTCGGCGCGACCATCGCGCCCGACGAGAGAACGGCACCACCGATGGGGTTCTTGACGCGCCACTCGCCGTCTTCCTTGCGCTTGAGCTCTCGGAACATGCCGTCGTCGCGTGAGACCATGACGACGATCGTCTTGCCGTTGTCCTGCAGGGAGGCCCCGACACCGATGTAGCTCTCCATCGAGCCCTCGATGTCTCGGACCTTCCAGGAGTAGGTGATGCCGTTGTCGCCTTCGCCGAGAACAAAGTGCTCGCCGTCGCGTTCTTCGACCGTGACGGACTTGAAGCACACGCCGACGTCGGTGGGCGCTTCGTTGTTGACGGGACTTGGGTCGCCGTTGAAGAGCCGGCCGCCCACGCCAAAGACAGGTGTGACGGTGCCGCTATCGTCCACGGTCTCAGCAACAATGGTGTCGCCATCGATGCCGCCGTAATTGATTTTCAGCTTGACGCCGTTATCGAACTCCAATTGGATGCCGAACTCAGCATCGATCGCCCAGTCGCCCGACACCGATGGAGTTGCGTTCGCATCTCCGAGGTAGTTTCGGTAGTCATAGATGTGCGCGCGGTTGCCCGCAGGATCAAATTCAAGGATGCTCTGCCCGCTGGCGAACCCGCCAACGATTGTTTCCCCGCCACCGGTGAAGGGTACGTGGGAGAGGCTGAAGAACGAGAACGCATCGCCGCGGAACATGTCCTCATCGCCGACCTGTGGCTGGGATGGATCGTCCCTACGCACCGCGATCGACATGGAGTGGAAGTTGCCGCCCGGGCCCTGGTTGAAGCCCGTCGTGAGAACGGTCTGGGCATCAGGACCGAACAGCGCCGTATAGCCTGGGATGCTGGAGACGGTGTACCCGTCATCAAATGCATTGTTCAGACCGATAGTGGCGTTGAGAGGTATCTCGCCGAGCGAACTGAACTCACTGCCAGTGAGCGAGCCGTTATCGATTTCCGACCAGCCGTAGCTCGGCACCAATTCGCCGGTGGACGAGTTGTAGATCAGCCCAGTGAAGGCGTAGTCGCCGCTGCGGTTGGCGAGGGTGAGGCCCGACGCTTGCTGACCGAACATTCGAAGCCGGAGTCGGTCTTCGCCGGTGAATGACGTATCGAAAGCTAGCCGGACTCGGTCATTGAACGGCGAGGACGTATTTGAATCAGAGCCGTCGCTCAGGCCCCACCTGGTCTCAGCGGCGCCCTGCCCGAGAATGAGCTCGCCACGGAGCTTTGTCGTGGGAGAGAACTGCGTGATGTCGCCGCCACTTACAGAGCCATCAGAGCCAATCCGGGTCCCGTCGTTGATCGCACCTGTCGTGAAGTCGGCATCGCCAAACTGATTGAAGAACGACGCGTCGATGGTTGCAGTCGTGTTGTTGAGATCGAGCCCTGCTGCGAAGTAGCCCGAGAGCACGAGCCTAGGTTCGAGGTTCTCAAGAAGGTGCGAAACGGTGAGCTGTCGGCGGGCGCGGTGCATGGTGTTCTCCCTGCTAGGAAAGTGCGGGTCCGAAAACAGTGAACCACACTCAGCACTCCATCGCAACCCCCTGCAGATGAGTGAGTACTGAAGCGAGATGGATGCTCGCACTCTGTTCGTATGGATCGCTTGGCTTTATGCCTCGCCACGCCACGCCGCGGCGAGCGATTCCACGCTCACATCGAGTGACAGCTTGTCGCAGCGCAGCGTGCCGGTGTGGTTGAGCACGCCGATCTGTCGGCAAGGAACATCCGCTTTCTCAAACGCGCGCTCGACTTCCTTGATATTGAGCGCGGGCACTTCAAGCAGGTAGCGTGAGGGGGTCTCCGCGAACGCGAACGCCGCTGGACCAAGCCCTCCGAGACCGTCCGCGAGTTCGCAGCCGATGGGCGCGTTGGTTCCGCCGCCGGATGCGATGAGCATCTCGGCCAGCGCGACGAGCATGCCGCCTTCGGAACAGTCGTGCGCCGATCGCACTCGGCCTGCTGCGATCTGTTCGCTCACCGCGCGGGCGGTCTTGGGGCCGATGACCAGGTCAGTTCTTGGCAATCCGCTATGGATGGAAGCTCGCCGGCCGACGGTCTCGACGACCTTGGCGGCGACATCGTGCAAGCGGTCGCTGCCGAGGCGTTGTTCGAGCCGGCTCCATGCATCGTTCCCAACCATGCTACGGAGCTTGGTCCACGCTTTATCACGGAGTGATTCGAGCCGGTCGGCAGGCACGCGTTCGCTCGCGTGTTCAATGAGTCGTTCAAGATCGGCGCGAGTCTGCTCGGGGATGGAATCGAGCAGGTCGTCCATCTTGCCGGTGGCCTGATCGGTCAGCGAGCCCGCGACCTGCATGAGCACCGCCCGCGCGGTCTGGATGCCGAACACCCGCTCGTACATCGACCCGCCGCCGGCTGCTTTGGTCTCGCCGACGAGCAGCACCACATGCCCGCTGCGTTTGGCGTCACTCGTCACAACACGAGCAAGGTTTGGCACGATGCCGAGCGACGTGATCAACAGCGTTGGCGGGATCTCGATGGTTTCTCCGCCCGCGGGGGTGAACTGGTTGTTCAGGCTGTCTTTGCCGCTCACGAACGGCGTGCGGTACGCCTTGGCCCCGTCGTAGCAACCCTCGGCGGCCCGCACCAGCGAGCCGAGATTCTCTGGCTTGCTGCAACTGGGCCAGCAGAAGTTGTCGAGAATAGCGATACGCGACGGATCGGCCCCGACGCACACCACGTTGCGCACGGCTTCATCGATCGCAGCCAGAGCCATCAGGTACGGGTCTCGCTCCAGCCCGGTCGCGAGCCCGCAGCCAAGCGCGATGCCCCTGCCCGAGCCCGGAACCGGCTCGATGACCGCTGCGTCGCCCGGCCCGATTCCGCCGGGACCGACCAGCGGGCGAATGATCGTGTTGCCCTGCACTTCGTGGTCGTACTGCCGAACGATGCGGTGCTTGCTTGCGATAATCGGGTGTGCCAGCAGGGCCAGCAGGGCTTGTTCAGTGGCAGGGGCGGCCGAGCTTGGTTGTTCGGGGCACAGGACGCGTGGCGTGTCGTGCCAGCTTGCTTCACGCGTGGGTTGCGGCACGCCGTTGTGCATGAAGTCCATGCTCAATCGGCCGACTTCGACCTCTCCATGCCGAAGCACCAGTTCGGCGCTAGGGGTGCCGAACGTGCCGAGCACCGAGAGTTCGCAGTGCTCCTCATCGCAGATGGCTTGCAACATCGCGAGCTTGCTGCTGGGCACAGCGAGCACCATGCGTTCCTGCGCCTCGCTGATCCACGTCTCTGTCGGCGTGAGGCCTTGGTACTTGAGCGGGGCCTGATCGAGCTGGACCGTCGCGCCGAGCTTCTCGCCCATCTCGCCCACGGCGGATGAGAAACCGCCAGCGCCGCAGTCGGTGATCGCGCTGAACAGCGGCGAGCCGTGCTCATCGCGGGCACGCAGGATGGTGTCGAGCGTGCGTTTCTCCTCGATCGCGTTTCCGATCTGCACGGCGTGGCCAAACTCGACCGAGTGCGAGTCGCTGAGCTCCGCGCTCGAGAACGTCGCCCCGTGGATGCCGTCACGGCCGGTTCTGCCGCCCAAGGCGACGATCAGGTCACCCGGCTGGGCTTCGCCATCGATGCAGTCTCGTGGCAGAATGCCCACGCACCCGCAGAAAACCAGCGGGTTTCCGACGTGTCGGTCGTCGAACCACACCGCGCCGTTGACGGTGGGGATGCCCATGCGGTTGCCGTAGTCGCGCACCCCTGCAACGACCTCCGAGAGAACGCGCGAAGGATGGATGCAGCCCTCGGGCACGCTTGCGATGGTGGGCGTGCCCACGCAGAACACGTCGGTGCTCGCGATGGGTTTGGCGGCCAGGCCCGTGCCGATGATGTCGCGGATGCACCCGCCGATGCCGGTGGCCGCGCCGCCATACGGCTCGATGGCGCTGGGATGGTTGTGCGTCTCGACTTTGATGCACACCGCGTTCGTGTCGTCGAGGGCGATCACGCCCGAGTTGTCGTGGAAGACCGAGAGGCACCAGTCGATGCCGTCGTCCATCAGCTCGAACGTTGCTGCGGCGACGGTGCTCTTGAGAAGGTTGTTGATGGTGACCGAGCCGTCGTCATTCATGACATGCCCCGGCCGATTGGTCCAATCGATCGGGCCAGCGTCCTCGGCGGCCTCGGGGCTGGGCTGGTAGCGGATGGTGCTCTTGAGGGTCTTGTGGACGCAGTGCTCGCTCCATGTCTGCGCGAGCGTTTCAAGCTCGATCTCGGTGGGCTCTCGGCTCAGCACTCGGTAATGCTCTTGGATCGCGTGCATCTCGTGCAGATCGAGAAACAGATGCCCCTCTCGGCTGAGCTTCTGGAGTGCCGGGTCATCGAGTTCGCGGATTGGCACACTGGCGACTTTGATCTCAGCGGGGCTGCCCTTGGGCAGGGCCTCGGGCCAGTACGCGTCATCGTGGATGCCGTGGATCACGGCGTTGGCCACGAGCCGTTCGGCGATGGCGCGGGCCTGCTCAGCGCTCACGCCCTCAAGTTCGTACCGCCAGCCGGTGACGACCTCGGCCTCGGTTTCGCTCAGGTCCATGATGGCATCGGCCACGGTCTGGGCCGCCGGGTCCATCACGCCCGGCAGCGGGTGGACCTCGATCACGCGCACGCCCGCGCGGGGCTCACTCGCGCCGATGTGGGCGATCTCCGCGACCGAGTCGGCTAGCAGGCTCGCGGCCAGCCGTTCGATGGCCTCGGTATCGAGCGCGGCCTCGATCAGGTACACCCTGACCACGCTTGCGCGCAGCGTCGGGTAGCCCAGGTCGGCGGCCTCGCGTTCGAGCCGAGCAGCGCGCGGGTCGCCCGCACGCTCGCTCGCGCGGACCTCGATGCGGTGGACACGGATGCCGTGAGCAGTTCGGGCAGCGGTGGGGGCGGATGGGGGGGGCATGGGCGCATCCTAACCGCTGGGGTCCGCTAACATCGCCCGTGACCAGCCAAGCCAAGCCCTCCATGAAGCCCACCGACAAGCCGCACGTCGAGCTCTATACCGACGGGGCGTGCTCGGGCAACCCCGGCCCGGGCGGCTGGGCGTTCATCCTGCGTGATCGCAAGACCGCCAAGGAGCTTGAACGCACCGATGGCGAGGCCGACACCACCAACAACCGTATGGAACTGCAGGCCGTGATCGAGGGCCTAGGCGTGCTCAATCGGCCCGCGACGGTCGAGCTGTTCAGCGACAGCAAGTACGTTCTGGACGGGCTGCGTTCATGGCTCGACGGCTGGAAACGCAAGAACTGGGTGAACTCCAAGAAGGAACCGGTCAAGAACCGGGACCTCTGGGAACAACTCGATGAGCTAAGGGCTGTCCACGACCTACGGTTGCACTGGGTCAAGGGCCACAGCGACCATCCCGAGAACGAACGGGCGGACCAGCTCGCGGTGCGTTCGCGCGATGCGTATGCCAAGGCATAGGACCATCGTTGAGCAGCGTGGGTTCTCGGGCGTTGCTGGCCGAGTGTTCGGTCTGCGCCTCACGCGGAGGGCTGTGCGGGTCCGAAGCGCTGGCTGGGTATCGAGCCCGGCTGTCTGAGCACCGATTGCATTGGAAGAGTCTCTGTGGTGCGTGCCGATCCCGGCATGCCGGAGGCCGCTCGGAGGAGCCCTGATGCAGCTCGAGGAAATCCTGCGCCTAGCCGACGAAATGGACGCGAGCGACATCCACCTGGTGGCGGGTCAGCCGCCGACGGTGCGTGTGCATCAGGTCATCCAGCCGTTGGACCTGCCCGACCTTGACGGTGACCTTGCCTGGGCCATGTTCCGCCAGATGGCTTCCAAGGAAGCCCAGCGGATCTTCGACGACTCGAAAGACGCCGACTTCTCGTTCCAGATCGAAGGCTTTGCCCGCTACCGCGTCAACGCCCACATGCAGGGCGGCCAGGTCGGCATGGCGCTCCGGACCATCAAGACGCAGGTGCCGCCCCTTGAGAAGCTGAGTCTGCCCGAGGTCATTGCCCGTTTGACGTACCTGCCGCGCGGGCTGGTGCTGGTCACGGGCGACACCGGCTCGGGCAAGAGCACCACGCTGGCCGCGATGATCGACGCGATGAACCAGCGCTACGCCAAGCACATCATCACGCTCGAAGACCCGGTCGAATACCAGTTCGAGAGCAAGCGATGCCTGATCGAGCAGCGGGAACTCGGGCGCGACATGCCCACGTTCTCCTCCGGTCTCAAGCACGCGCTGCGGCAGGACCCGGACATCATCCTCGTCGGCGAAATGCGAGACTTGGAAACCACCGCCCTGGCCATCTCGGCTGCGGAAACCGGCCACCTCGTGCTCTCGACGCTCCACACGGTGAACGCTTCGCAGACCGTCGAGCGAATTGTGGACATGTACCCCGCTGGCCAGCAGAACCAGATCCGCGCCATGCTCGCGGGAACCCTGCAAGCGGTGGTCAGCCAGACGCTCTTTACCCGCAAGGACCAGCCGGGCATGATTCCCGCGGTCGAGACGCTGCTGGCGACCCCGGCTGTTCGCAACCTCATCCGCGAGGCCCGCACGTTCGAGATTCCCAACGTGATCGAGACCAACCGCGCGATGGGCATGTGCAGCCTGGATACCTCGATTTCCGAGCTCTACTTCAACGGCCACATCGGCAAGGAAGACGCGATCGCTCAAGCTGTCCACCCCGACAAGCTCTCACGTCTGCTGGCGGCGTAACCCATGGCTATCTTCCGATTCCAAGCAACCACCGCCGCCGGCCAAGTGAAGGCGGGCACGCTCCAAGCCGCCAACGCGACGGCGGCGGCCGCTGCGCTGCGCACGCAGGGCCTCCGCGTGCAGACCATCTCTGCCCAGCTCGATGACTCGGCGGGTGGTGGCGGGCTGCTCGAAGCGTGGGCACGCTTTAACAAGCGGCCGCCCACGCAGAAGCACGTCCTCGAGTTCACGACGCAGCTCGCGGTCATGATCCGTGCAGGTATCAACCTGCGTGCTGCGCTCGACGGCATCGCCGAGCAGACCAAGCACTACATGTTCCGTCAGGTCATCGTCGGTCTCAAGCAGGACGTCGAGAGTGGCGTGCAGTTCTCCGACGCCATCGCCAAGCACCCCAAGCTCTTCAGCCCGCTTTATGTCTCGATGGTCCGCGCCAGCGAGATGTCCGGCTCCTTTAGCGACATGCTCAACCGCATCGCGGGCTACATCGGTCAGCAGATCGAGACACGAAAGATGGTCGTTGGTGCCTCGATCTACCCGGGCATCATCGGCACGCTCGCGGTGACCGTGACCATCTTCCTGATGACGTTCGTGCTGCCCAAGTTCTACGCGGTGTTCGAGGGCAAGGAAGACGCGCTGCCCTGGGCCACGCTCTTCCTGATGGACCTCAGTAACTTCATGACCCAGCAGTGGTACTTCGTCGTCGGCGGCATCTTTACCGCACTGTTGGCGCTGTTTCTCGGTCTGCGGACCGATACCGGCAAGTTCTGGGTCGACAACCTCAAGCTCGTGGTTCCGTTGCTTCGCGGCATGTTCCGATCGCTTTACATCAGCCGTGGTTTGCAAACGATGGGCCAGCTCATCAACGCAGGCGTACCGATGCTCGACACGCTCCGCATCACGGGCGAGGTCAGCGGCAACATGCTGTTCTCGTCGATGTGGGCCAAGGTCCACGCGAGCGTCAAGCAGGGCAAGAAAATCTCAACCCCGTTGCAAGAGGGCAAGCTTCTTCCCAACGCGGTCACGCAGATGATCTCGGCGGGCGAGGAGTCTGGCAAGCTGGGCGAGGTGCTCGATGAGATAAGCACCTACTACGCCGCGCAGCTGAAGGACCAGATCAAGGCTGTCACGAGCATGATCGAACCGATCATGATTCTGGGCATGGGTTCGGTCGTCGGGTTCATCGCGATGGCGATCATCCTGCCGATCTTCAAGATGAGCTCGATCGTTTCATAATGGCCAGGAGGGCTGAGCCGACGGAGCAGCGAATGATGACCACGCGAACCGACAGGACCCAGAGCGCACCAACGCACGCAGCTATCAAGCGTGGGCGGCTAGCGCCGCGTCGGTCGCGCCGTGGCTTCACGCTGCTTGAGTCCGCGATGACGCTCACCATTATCGGCGTCGGCGTGCTGGCAATGGTCGAGGCCCAGCAGGCCTTCATCCATAGCAACCTTTGGTCAAGCCACGCCGCCTCGGGCGCGTACCTTGGCGGCGAGGTGCGCGAACTCATGCGGGGCCTGCCCCGGCATGACCCAGCGTCCGGTTTATCGGGCAGCCCGGTCGTCTTCGGCCCAGAAACGGGCGAGACGACCGTTGACGACTACGACGACATCGACGATTTCGACGGTGTGATCTTCGGCCACAACGGCACCAACCCCGGCCCGATCGATGCCGTGGGCCGCGTCATCCCTCAGCTCGACAACCTCGGTGCCGTCGTGCTTGATGAGTACGGCAACGCTGTCGCTATGGCCGGTTGGTCGCAGCAGGTGCTCGTCGAGAAGGTCGAGCCATTCGATACGGCTGTCGTTCGCGCCGATGACTACTACCGCGTGCCGCCCGGCAGCGACGACAACGGCGCGCCGATCGGAGTCAACGGCTCGGGCCTGCCGCCGTTGACTGTTGATGCTTTCCCGCTGCGCATCACCGTGGTGATGCGCTACACGCCTGACCGACCCGATGCCGAGACCACGGAGATCAGCCGTATCTCGTGGATCGTGCCCCGCGACTGACCAAGTGCAATCAAATGCCGTCTGACCGTCCGCTGTGTGGGGATGGAGTGAAGCCATGACCGATGCCCTCAAGCAGAGCCGCGCGCCACAGTGCCGACGCTGCGCCAGCCGGCGCGGTGTAGCATCCGTGCTCGCGATGATGTTCCTTGTGCTCTTTGGTTCGCTGGTCGCTGCGATGGCGATTACCAGCCGGAGCAACATCCGCACGGCCAGCACGCATCTCGATGTGATGCAGGCGATGAGCGCCGCCGAAACCGGGATGCAGATCGCCGAGCGGCGTCTCACCGAATCCGCTGAGCGGTTCGTGGTCTCCAACAGCACGATTACCCCGGACTTTGTCGAGGCCCTCTGGCAGGGCAACCTCGCGGACTTCGGCGAGTTTACTACAAAGGCTTCGTCCAGCGGCGTGGGCGACGACCCCGCGGGCCTGGCAGCGGCGCTGGTCAACTTTCACGCGCAGGATGCCAACCTGGTTATCCGCGATGAACTCGACCTGAGCGCGCCCGGAATTCTTGCCGCGTGGCCCGACGCCGACCTTACGATCTACCAGGCCGATTGGTGGGTCATCACGCCCATCACCGCGTTGCAAACCGTGCCCGACGGCGCGCCACCACCGCCCGCGTATCAGATCGTCTATGCACCGCTTACCGATGGGCAGACCATCCGCATCATCGCCATCGGGTACGACTTTGTGCACGGTCGGCCGCCGATGACTCGAACCATTACACGCGACTTCCGCCTGACCAAGGCGATCGACCACGCCATCATCAGCCCCAGCCGAATCATGGTCGGCAAAAACGTACAGATCGTCGGCGACCTCGGCATTCGCTACGACGACATCACGTTCTCCAACGGCGACCCGCTCATTAGCCGATCCGACTTCCGTGGCCTTGACGCGGGCTTTGATGCCCGGCTCGATCAGCTGTTTGCGGTGCTCTCTGACCCGGCTCTCGATGTCGATGGTGACAACCGCCTGCGCGTAGGCCATCCCGTCGAGGGGCCGGCGATACCCGATGACGAACTCAACCCCGTCGCCTTCGCGGACGCCACCGGCGACGGCTACGTTGACGAGTTTGATGTGTTCATCAACTACTTCGACCGTTCGCCGCGAGACAACCGTGTCGAGATTGCGACCGAATTTATCAACGACGATGGCGACGTGATCGACCCCGATCTCGCCGATCTGATCGATGGCGCGACGCCCGACCGCAACCGGAACGGCATATGGGGCTACGTCGATACAAACCACAACGGCAAGTACGAACCCAACGGCACGCCGCCGGAGTCGCTTACCGACTGGACGTGGGTCAATATCTCAACGGGAGTGCTGACGAAGGTATACCTCGATGGTGAACTCGGGTACCGCGACGGCTACCTCGACGACATGGACCGCTATGTGAAGCTCGACGGCGCCCTCACGTTCCGCGTGGACAAGCAGGACTGGTACGACGAGCAGGGCAACCCCGACGAGAAGATTCAGGGAGCCATCAGGCCCAAGGGCGCGGACTCGGCCCAGAGCTACAACGCGGCCGACAACAAGCTCCCGCTCGTCGATGCCTCAAGCTTTAGCACCGCGAACTCAGCATTGCTTGATGCGGCCGACGGCGATAGTTTCTGGGTTCAGGTACAGGCCAACCTTGCGGCCGCCGGAAAGTCAGCCACGCTCGCAAGCCTCTTCGGCCCGAGCATGAACTACATCGAGGTCTCCTCAGAAGGTACTACGTACACCGACAGCAACGGCATCGAACGGCCGATGCCGCGCTACATGCGGCTTGATATTGACCGCGATGGCGATGCACGCCCCGACAACTGGGAGACCGCCTACTTCGAGCCCATGCCCATGGATTCGCCCAATGTCGCCGACTGGTACTACCGACCGGTGTTCGAGGGCATGGTCTTCAAAGATGTGGTGCTCCCGATGGGGCTCAACGCGCTGTTCAAAGACTGCGTGTTTGCTGGCGTCACCCGTGTCGAAACCCATCCCGACAACCACGGAAAGTATGCCGGCACAGTTGGAACCACGTACGCGGCTTGGTCCATCTATGGGCAGCTCGAGTTCGATCCAGCGATCGGTCGGCCTGTTCCCAAACGCGACCGCTACATGTTCGGCGATGACCCCGACGAGTACAACGAGACCGATGGCTGCCCTAACTGCCCGCCGCTCGATACCTCGGTCTTGCCCGAGTCCGCGATCCCGCCGCAGGCCATGCTGCTCATGGCACCTCAGCCGCTCGATAAGGCCGACGTGCCAGCCAACCAGGTCGGTTCCTACGCACCGGCCGAGTACGCAAGCCTGCCCGAGCCGCTGCTGGTGAGCGTCACTGAACTGGTGGGCGGCAGCTACCAGACGGTGGTGCGCCGGGTCACGGATTCCAAGGACTACTCAAACAACATCCGCATGCACAACTGCCTGGTTGTCGGCTCGGTCGTGAGCGACACGCCGCGCGAGTTCACCCACATCCGCAACAAGGTGCAGTTCACGGGTTCGACCCGTTTCATGACCGAGCACCCGACCGAGCAGGATTGGAACCCGGAGCCGGGTGACATCGATCAGATCGTTCGCAGCTCCATGATGCTGCCGAACTTTTCGGTGGATGTCGGCACGTTCAACAGCCCCGCCGACCAGGATGTCGAGCTCAAGGGCGCGATCATCGCAGGCGTTCTGGACATTCGCGGCAACACCGAAGTCGATGGCTCGCTCATTCTCACCTACAAGCCGACGCACGGCGAGGGCCCGCTCGTCGATCTCTACGGCGCACCCATCGGCAATCCCGCCGGCTTCAACGCCTCGATCGGCTACTTCGGCCCAGAAGACGGCGACTATGAATCGCTCAACCCCAACGACCTCGCGGTCGTCAACGGCCAAAAGATCGTCGGCTGGGATCTGAACGGGGACGGCTTCGCAGACCTCGGGCCCGGCGAGAGCCCAACCCCGGCCCAACTTGCAGCCGGTGCGGTCGCCATCCCGTTCAACGGGTACGGCAAGGTCCGAATCCAGTTCAACCCCGACATGCAACTGCCCGACGGCATCATGCTCCCCATGAAGATTCGCGGTGTCGCTAACTCCTATCGGGAGGGCAAGCTTTGAAACAAGTTCCTTCGCAGAGCCGCCGTGGTTTCAGCATGGTCGAGTTGCTCGTCGCTCTCTCCATCACATCCATGCTCCTGGCCGGCACGCTCCAAGCACTCCAGACCAGCTTCAACAGCTACAAGGTCACGACCGAGTCCGCGTCGAGCCACGTGGTGGCACGCATGGTCATGCACCGCGTCACCGCGATGGTCCGCACGGGCACCGAGTTCGCGCCGTTCCCGATCAACCCGATCAGGAATCCTGAGTTGATCCCCGATCCCGCGTTCATCGAGTTCACCAGCTCGGTCGATGCTGCCACCGGCAATAAAGAGATCACACGTCTTGAGCGCCGCGATGCGCCTACCCAGTTCGTCGTTGCTGGCGGAGCCCCCTTCGAGCTCTGGTTTGTGCGCACGATCATCAACACGGCGGGCGATCAGGTCGGTCAGCAGCAGCAGTTCCCGCTGCTGACGGATGTCCAGAACATCCGATTCACGCTCCAGTACGATGTCGGGCCTCGGCTTGAACGCCTCACGGTGGACCTCACGGTCAGGCCGCAGACGCTCGAAGACGTGGCCATCGCTGCGGGTGTCGATACGCCCAGCTTTAGGTTCGTGACGACCGTGGTGCCCCAGCGCCTCGCCGACTAACGGGCGGGCTTCTCGCGCGACGCCAATTCCGTTGGCAGCAAGTCCGTTAGCTCCATCGCGAGCAGGCCGCCCTGCGCACTGCGAGACTCGGACCAGGCCTGCCCGCAGGCCGCGTGCGCATCGACCGCGACTCTGGCCGCATCGAACAAGTCCAGCGGTCGATTCGGATCGACCGGCACGCGTGCCCGTGCAGCTTCGGGCAGCATCGCGAGTTCGGGGCGGGGCTTGGGTACGCATCGTGCAACCAGCCCGCCGATCAAGCCCGCGAGTACATCGCCCGTGCCCGCGGTCGCGAGTGCGGCGCACGACCGTTCGCACACCCAGCTTCGATGACCATCCGAGACCACCGTGCCCGCGCCCTTGAGCACGACGACGGTCCCCGTTCGCTGGGCGAGCGCCTCGCACGCAGCCCGCCGATCGCCCGCGTCGGTCGGGTCGCCCGAGATCGACAGAGCCGAGGCCAGCCGGTGCCATTCGCCGGGGTGGGGTGTAAGGACGCACGGCGCGCGCACCGATTCCCATGCAGCGGGAATGCGCGACAGCGCGTTGAGCGCATCGGCATCGACCACTACCGCCGCGCGGTCCTGCGAGAGCAGTCGGAGCACCAGATCCTCGACGCTTTCCTCATCCCCAAGCCCGGGGCCGAGCACGATCGCGCCAGCGCCTTCAAGAGCTGCGTCGAGCACTTCGGCTGCTTGGTGCAGCACGAATCGGTCACCGACCATGGCCAATGGGACACCCGTCGCCGAGGGGCATAGCGAGATGGCCTCATCCAAGATTGGCTCGGGGCACGCGAGCTTGACGAGCCCTGCACCCGATCGCAAGGCCGCCGTCGCCGCCAGCGCCGGGGCACCGATCATGCGCGCGCCGGAGGTCGCGCACCCACCGACTACGAGCACCGTGCCAAAGTCACCCTTGTGGCCAGCAGCCGAGCGTGCCGGCAACTGGGGCAAGGCCGGGTTGTTCGTTTCGCTTGTATCACTCACTCTGCCGTCTCCACTTCGATATCGAGAAGACCGAGCAGGTTGCTTGCGGCGCCGAACGCGCCAACGCCCAGCGTCCCTGTCAGCGGGTCCGTGCCGAGCGTGATGTGCGTCGCGTCGAACGCCCTGGTCGTAGGGAGCGTGGCGTCGAGGTCCATCCAGAAACGGCCATCATCAGACGCAACCAACGCCTGCGTCCACATGTGGAACGCGAACACATCGCGCTGCCCCGCGAAACGGTCGGCGTAGATCAGCCCTGACGCGACGCGGCTGGGAATGTCTGCGACCCGCAGGCATGCAGCCAAGAGCACCGCGTGCTCCGTGCAGTCGCCCGTTCGCGTCCGGATGACTTCACTGGCGCTACCGAATCCTGCCGACAGGTCCTTGACCGTCATCAGCCGGTGCACCGCTCGGCGGAGCCGCTCGGCTTTGAGCGCCTCGCTCGCGCCGTCCGATGTGCGAAGCACTCGACCAACGAACGCTCGTATCTGCTCATCGTTGCTGTCCGCCATCGCTGAAGCGCCGATGTACACAGCGAGGTCGATCGGCTCCTCAGCCGCAGCGGGAGGCTCAGTCAGGTCCACGCGGACACGGGCGGTCTGCGGATCGATCCGCTCGAACGATTGGTGCCCCACCTCGGGCAGATCAGGCATATCCGCACCGGTCGTTCGCAACAGGTACACGCCCAGCGTCGTGGATCGAGCCCGCAAAATCGGACGGCTCGGCGTGACAAACGTGCGCACGAGCAGTTCCGCGGGCTGGGTCTCGGTGCGGGTGGCCTCTTCGGGTTCTACGAGCCTCAACACAACGCGCACTTCGCCCAGCGGCTGCTCGATCAGCACCGGCGTGCCATCGGTCCAGAGCGTTTCGATCGACGGTGCAGCCCCGGCCGTCTCCGACGAGTTTGCACGAAAGCTCCACCCGGGGCCGACTTTGCCCAGCATGTCCACGCTCGCGGGCTCGACTCCATCGATGATTACCAGCACAGGAGTAAGCCCGCTGAGAGGGTCAAACACCGGGTGAGCGATGGATGTTTGGCCCTGCTGCAACGCCTTGAGCCGCGCCGCATCGGCGGTCGCGGGAGTGAGCGCATCGCCTGTTGGTCTGGAGACGATCCTCTGGCTCTTGCCCGCCGGTCCCTCGATGGTTTCCAGCACCGTGCTGACACGAAAGTCGTGTGTGATGGTCGTCGGCTCGGCGCTCAGGCTTTGGACCAGCCGCATGCGCACGGGCTCGCCCGAGAGCGTTTCGATGAACTCGGTATCGAGGCTGATCTCGATCGTCTCGTGGCCCCGGCGGATGCTCATCGACAGGTTCGACCGCGTGACAATCTGCTCGCCTTGCATCGCCCGGGTCTCGTGCATGCGGCCCGACGGCTGGTCGTCCACCTCGATCACGTACCACCGGTCGTAGACAGCCTGCCCGCTACTCGCTCCTGCCTGCAGGCAGAGCAGCAGGCACATCACGAGTCGGCAGAGGTTGGCTCGGCTTGATGAGGCACTCATGGGCACGCCCGCAGTGTAACCTGCCAAGGCAGCCAGCCACATCCCATGCCCTCCCGAACAGCCGACCCGGCTGCTATCGTGAAGCTGTGATCGACACCCACTGCCACCTCGGCTTTCCCGACTTCCGCGACCGCGTCCCGGCGGTGCTGGCGGATGCCGAGCGATCGGGTGTTTACGGTGTCATCACCATCGCGACCACGCTGCACGATGCCCAGCAAGGCCAGCAGATAGCGCGTGCGCACGATCGTGTGTGGTTCACCGTCGGCGTGCATCCTCTTTATAGCGACAAAGGCCCGCATGACTGGCGGCTGCTTGGGCACGTCGGCCAGGACCCCAAGTGCGTGGCATGGGGCGAACTCGGGCTGGATAACCACTACGACAGGCCCGAACGGCACACGCAGCGGGAGGTGCTCGATGAACAGCTTGCTGCGATCGAGGCGTGCCACTCGGGCGGGCTTGTGAAGCCGATCGTGATCCACTGCCGACAGGCGTTCGACGATCTGCTACCCGTGCTTAAGGCAAGCTCGCTTGACCCATCGCGGTTTGTGTTCCATTGCTTTACGGGTTCGGTGGAAGATGCCAAGGCGGTGCTTGATTTCGGAGCGATGCTCTCGTTCACGGGGGTGCTGACGTACCGCAACGCGCCCGATGTGCGAGAAGCCGCCCGTATCGCGCCTGCGGACCGCATCATGGTCGAGACCGATGCGCCGTTCCTGTCGCCCGAGCCCAAGCGTGGCGCGCGCCCCTGCATGCCCGGCTTTGCGAGGCTCACCGCAGAGCGGCTCGCTGAGGTGAGAGGCATGAGCTACGCAGCCCTCGAAGACCTGATCGACGAGAACACACACCGGTTCTTCGGCATCGATGCACGGTCACTCAGGCCCGCAGGGCGCGGAGCCAGCGCGTGACCCCCGACGTGCTCACGCTTGCCGATGCATGGCTGCACACACTGGATTCGGTGCTGGTATCCATCGGGCCGATCAAAATCCGGTGGTACGGCTTGTCGTACGTGCTCGGGTTTATGGTCGGGTGGTACCTGCTCTGGCTGCTCGCGGGCAGGCGAGCGACCCCGATCCCGCGCGACCGCTCGCTCGACGTGATCGTCTGGCTCGTTGGCGGCGTGCTGATCGGTGGGCGCGTTGGCTATGCCCTTTTCTATAAGCCGAGTTTGTTCATCGGGTTTACCGGTGACTTCCCGTTCTGGGACTTGCTCGCGCTGCATAAGGGCGGCATGGCCAGCCACGGGGGAATCATCGGCGTGTGCGTCGCTGCGATGCGCATCCGCAAGGGCTGGAAGACCGACGCGGATCAAGATCCAGAACAAAGGGTTAAAGGCGCGTGCCCGTTCTTGCATGTGATCGACCTCATTGCGCTGATCGGGACTCCGGGCCTGGCGATGGGCAGGCTTGCCAACTTCATCAACGGCGAACTGCTGGGCAAGATCGTCGCCGGGCCGGGCGAGCCCGCTCCGTGGTGGTCCGTTCGGTATTGGCAGGAAGCGCCCGAGCGGTGGGAGCAACTATCCGAGGCCCAGCGTTCGCTCATCGCGGAGAGCGCGGGTGTGCCGGTTGCCCCAGTGCTCGGCGACGAAGAGCCGTTCGTGAACGCTGCGATCGGGCACTTGGCAGCGCTCGCAGAGGCAACGCGCGATGGCAGTGCCTCGGCGGCACAAGACCTCGCGAGGCTGCTCAATGCTCGCCATCCAACGCAGCTCTACCAAGCGCTCGCCGAGGGCGTGCTCACGGGGCTGGTCGTTTGGTGGATCGCGCGCAAGCCGCGTGTGCCGGGAGTGGTGGGGGCGTGGTTTCTCATTGTTTACGGCGTGGGGCGGGTGCTTACCGAACTCGTTCGGCTGCCCGACAGCCACCTCGCACAAGCGACCATCGTGGGCCTCAGTCGCGGGCAATGGCTCAGCGTGCTCATGGTGGCGGCCGGGCTCGCGCTCTTGTGGGCGGTGACTCGGGGACCACTGCGAAGCCAAGAGCGATTGCTCGGCTGGTTGCGGAAGGCTTAGTTTGCTTTGCGAGTTTCCAGCCGGGTTCCCATGACCGATACGCCGAGCGTGACACCAGCCCCAACGGCGATGAACAACACACTCAGACCCACCTGAGCCGGTGTCGGTCTGAAGAACTGTTCGGGCCAGTCTTTCGCATTCGACGGGTCTTGCACCTCGGCGAGGGTCTGCGCGGTGACCGATGCACCCTTGAACACATCGCCCACCGATGGCGGCTGCGCGGCCTTGTAGGGCCAGAGGCCTGCGGGCGCTGCCAGGAGTAACCCGAGCAGAATTCCCAAAGTGAGATTGCGCGCGCGCCGAAGCGCCATTCGAAGCAGGTTCGAGATCCCAACGATCCCGATGAGCACGCCGATACCCACGGGGACGAGCACATGCAGCTGCGCTGCGGCACCTGCAATATCTCCAGAAGTGGAAGCGGAGACCGCCGCGCGGATCGAATCAACGATGATGCGGTACTGGCCCAGGAGCAGCAGCAGGTAAGCGCCTGAGACTCCCGGCAGGATCATCGCGCCCGCGCCTGCGGCGCCACCGACCGCGAGCATTACAGCATTGGAACCGCCCGCTGTGGCTCCGGCCGGCGTCTGGCTCTGGACGACAACCAGCGACGCCATAACCGCGGCGCCGACCGCGACTCCGATCCAGGTGCCCTTGCAGAAAGGCTTGCAGAACGTGACCATCGCGGGCACACCGCCGAGCGTCAGCCCGATGAACACGCAGTACGTCTGCCAGCGTGCCTCGGCGAGCGCGAGCGACACCCCTTTGGCCCCGCCGCCGATGGCCAGCCCCGCTCCGAGCACCACGACACTGAGCAGCAGCAGAGCACCGCCCGCGAAACGCAGCCGGGTGACCGATGCGATCGCTTGGATGAACCGGTCGTAGATGCCCGCTGCCACGAGCATGGTCCCGCCGCTGACTCCTGGTACAAGATTGGCGAGACCCATGAGCGCGCCGCCGAGGAACGCGCGAACGATCGGCACTCGGCCCGTGCGGGGCTCAGCATCGGTGGGTGGCGTCGGTGGTTGGGTCGTCATGGCATCGTCAAGGAATTGTCATGGCAGAGCGCTGTCTGGGAAACGTGGGCCGATGGTAGCGGCGGGGGCTGGCTCAGGCGGGTGGCACACGGCCATCGGAGGACGGCGAGCGGGTATGATGGCTCGCGGGTCGGAATCATCCGGCGCATCGCGGAAGGGAAGAACGCATGGCGGTCATGGTCACGGGCGGAGCAGGATACATCGGGTCGCATGCGGTCAAGCGGCTGCTCGCCGACGGCCAAGACGTGGTCGTGGTCGACAACCTTTCTCGAGGGCATCAGGCCGCCATCGATCGACTCATCGCCATCGCACCCGACCGCTGCCACTTTGTACGGGGCGATGTCGGCAACCGCGACGCGGTGCTGGCCACGCTCCGCAACCACGGGGTTGATTCAGTCATGCACTTCGCCGCGTTCGCACTCGTGGGCGAATCGGTCGATGAGCCGGTGCTGTACCACCGCAACAACATGTCCGAGGTCGTCGAACTGGTCGATGCCTGCCTCGAAGCAGACGTGCAACGGTTTGTCTTCAGTTCCACGTGCGCGACCTACGGCGAGCCGAGGGTCGTACCGATTTCTGAGAATGAGCCACAGAAGCCCATCAACCCTTACGGCGTGAGCAAGCTGCATGTCGAGCACCTGCTTGATGACGTGACCACGGCCGCCCAGCGCGCAGGCAAGCCGTTCTCATTCGCGGCTCTTCGTTACTTTAACGTTGCGGGTGCCGATGCCGAAGGCGTTCTCGGTGAGGACCACGACCCCGAGACGCACCTGATCCCCGTCGTGCTCCAGTGTTGTCTTGGCCAGCGCGAGCATGTGACGATTTTCGGCACGGACTACGCCACGCCTGACGGCACCTGCGTCCGCGACTACATCCATGTTGAAGACCTTGTTGATGCGCACGTCAAGGTGATGCGCTGCCTTGTGCCGGGCGACCGGCGCAAGTACAACCTCGGCACAGGCGAGGGGCTCAGCGTGCGGCAGATCATCGACAGCGTGCAGCGCGTCACTGGGCAGAAGCTCAAAGTGCTTGAGGGACAGCGGCGCGATGGCGACCCCGCGCAGCTCTTCGCCAACCCCGCTCGCATCCGTGATGAACTCGGGTGGTCCGCTTCAATCACGGACGTCGACCAGATCGTCGCCAGTGCCTGGGCGTGGTACCAAAGGCACCCGCGGGGGTACGCCGGGGGAGCATGATGGCCCGCTTCGTGAGCACGATTGCCTGCCTGCTGGTGTGCCTCGCGGCACCGTCCGCGATGGCGCAGCGTGCGTTCCTGCCAGCGCTAGGCGAGGAGTGGGAACACGCTTCCGAGATTGAACCGATCGAACTCCGCTACGACGGTTGGTATTTCGCGACCGTTGGCAGCAGATCGGCGCGAGGCAAGGTTGTGGATGAGGCGCTCGCGCAGCGCATCCAGCGAGATCGAATCGGTGACAGCCTGGAGCTGCTCTGGGAAGGGCCGGGCAGCGGGCTTATTCTCGAAGGCCCGCTTGGGTACCGCGCCTGGATGCTTCGCGCTGAACCGGCGCGCAGCTACCGCCAAACGCAGTGGTTCGTTCACGAGGGCCGAGCGAGAATCGACCGCACATGGTGGTCGTACTACGAGCCGATTTCCGAGCGCGACCAGCGAGGCGTCGTGGTGCTGCTGCCTGGGATGCTCGGCACCCCTGAGCCTCCCATCGAGATGCTGATAACCGGTTTGCGTGGCCGGGGCTGGGGCGTGATGCGCATGCTCGCGCATCCGTCTGGGTATACCGAAGACTACGGCGTGCGCACGGTGGGACGCGAGCCGGCAGAGGTCGCCAACGAGTTCGCGATGCATGTGCAATGCCGAATGCTATCGATGGTCCGCAGCGTCGAGGATGCGCTTCGCGCGGTATCCGATGAGCCCGGTCCTCGCGTTCTCTTGGCGATGAGCGGTGGAACGCTCGCATCTCCCGCGATCCTGTCAACGATCAATGACAACCACAGCGCACCCGCGTTTGATGCTGCGGTCCTGATTGGCGCTGGTGCTGATGTGCTCACCATGAGCCAGACCAGTGCCTACGCGGGATTTCTTGGGGGCCTGCAACTCGATTGGCTCGGCGGGCAGGTCGACGCCGAGAAACTCGCGGAAATCGTCTCGGCTTATCGCGAAGTGCCGACGCTCGAACCCTACCACACCGCGCCGCTGGTCGAGGGCGTGAAGCTCTTGATGATTCAGGGCAGCAAGGACAAGGCGGTGCCCGCTCGGCTTGGCCGTATTCTTTGGCAACGGCTCGGGGAACCCGAACAGTGGACAGCGGCCATGGGACACGAGCTGCTGTTCCTCGGCTACCTGCCCATGCGGGCAGGCGATCTGGTGGACTGGATCGACGCGGTCGCTGATCAACCGGCCCAGGCCGGGGGCGCTCCGTGAGCCTGGCCGTGCTCAGCCCGTACCACCTGACGACGCGCGAGCCGCCCGCGATGGCGGCGCTGTGCATCGCGGACGAGGTCGTGACGTTCCTACCGACGCTCGCCGAGCGCACGGACCGCGACGAGGCCGAGCGTGCGGCGCGCGATGAGCCGGCGTACCTCGACATGATCGAGTCGTGGCAATGGTCGATGCCGTTGTGGGAGTCGGGGCTGCTGAGCATGGGTGACGCCGTCGCAAGCCCGGATGCACAGATTCGCAGGGTGGGCTCGCAGATTCGCGCCGACGAACGTTTCGCGGCCTTGCGACCGCTCATGCCAGCCAGCGCGCTCGACGAGGACCGGGTGATGCGCAACGTCGCTCGGGACGTTCTCCGCGGCGGGCCGGACCCGGCTGTGAGCGTTCCTGTGGCTGCCGGTCTCGATCGTTTCGCTGTGCAGCGCAACGGCTATGCCATGCGGTCGGCAGCAACGAGTGTGGCTCAGCGGGCCGAGAGCCGTATGACTGACAAGCTCTTTGCATTCGCGGTTCCGGTCCTGCTTCAGGCCTCCGCAGGGCGCATCGCACGTCTGCGCGAACTGATGGAGGAGCCCCGCGTTGCGCTTGCAACGGCGATGGACGAGGCGGCGCACGCGGTCGCGTGCGGCGAACCGGTTGCTCCATCGCCATCGTGGCGTCCACTCGGCGAGCACTGGTCGGCTTGCTTCGAGCAGTACAGGGTTGAGCTTACCGAGCCGTGCGACGACGAGGACGGGCTCCACGTCATCGAGGGGATGCTCTCGATTGAGGGCGTGAGCCTGCCGATGGATGCCGTGCTCCGATCGAGCGTGGCGGCGCTGCGTGCGGTGTCGCATCCTCGTGCGGTCAGTCAGAGCGCCGAGTCGATGACAACTGTCCTGCCCGCTGTGCACGATCCGCTCGAAGGGCAGCGCGTGTTCAGTCTGGTGTGCCGAGTGGTGGGGCGGCGATGACAGCACGCAACGGAAATTCAGAGACACCCAGCAGGCTGTCGAGGTCGACGAGCCCGTACCTGCTCGACCATGCGCACAACCCGGTCGACTGGTGGCCTTGGGGCGAGGCTGCTTTCAGCGAAGCACGGCGTCGGGATGTCCCGATCTTTCTGTCCGTCGGGTACAGCACATGTTACTGGTGCCATGTCATGGCGCGCGAGAGCTTCGAGGACGCCGAGATCGCCCAGATGCTGAACGAAAGCTTCGTATGCATCAAGGTGGACCGGGAGGAGCGGCCCGATCTCGATGATCTATACATGGCGGCGACGCTCGTTACAACAGGCCGCGGTGGGTGGCCGATGACGGTATTCATCGAGCCCGATCGACTCAGGCCGTTTTACTGCGGCACCTACTTTCCAGCACGACCGAGCGAGCGCACGGGCACGCACCCGACGCTTGTCCAACTCGCTGAGGGGATCAGCCGTAGCTGGCATGAGCAACGCGAGCGAGTCCTAGAGAGCGCCGAGGCGATCAGCCAAGCGGTCGAGCAGGAGTTGTCGGCGAGGCACGAACCGACGGCACTCACGCCGGCGCTCATCGAGCAGGCGGCTCAGGCGCAGCTCTCTGCCTTTGACGCTGTTGACGGCGGGTTCGGCGGCGCTCCCAAGTTCCCCCAGCCAGTGAACCTTGTGTTCTTGATGGACCTACGCGAGCGTGTGCTGAACGACGATGCGCGCACCGCGATGGACACGGCCATCCGCAAGACGCTCGACGCGATGGCGTGCGGCGGGCTGTTCGATCAGGTCGGTGGCGGGTTCCACCGGTACGCCGTCGACAAGCACTGGCATGTGCCGCACTTTGAGAAGATGCTGTACGACAACGCGCAACTGCTGGGGCTCTGCGCGCGCGCCGCGAAGGTCTATACCTCGCTTGAATACGAGCGCATCGCTCGCCGGATTGTTGAGTACCTCGATCGCGAGATGACCGCTGAGGATGGCGCTTTCTATTCTGCTCAGGATGCGGAGGTTGATGGGCACGAGGGCCAGAACTACGTCTGGACCGCTGAGCAGGTGCGCGAGGTGCTTGGCGATGAGGCTGACGAAGCTATGGAGCTGTACGGCCTCGATAATGGTCCGAACTTCCGCGATCCGCACCATCCTGACTCAGAGCCGGTGAACGTGCTGCGGCTGGAAGCCATGCCTGGCGAACTCGCGGCAAGGGCTGGGATCGATCGAGAGGCACTTGTTGCACGAATCGACGCGCTCAACGAGCGACTGCTTGAGGCGCGATCCAAGAGGCCGCAGGCGAGACTTGATGACAAGGTGCTGGCTTCTTGGAATGGTCTGATGATCTCGGGGCTTGCCGAGGCATCGGTCGCATTGGAAGATGCATCCATGCTGGATCGTGCCAAGCGAGCGTGCCTGGCGGTGCGCACGCGGCTCATCGACGATGGTGGCGGGCTGCTGCGGGTGTCGCGGGGCGAGCGTGCGCACACGGCGGCGTTCTTGGAAGACTATGCGATAGTGGCGGGCGGTCTGGCCGCGACGGTGCGGGCCGGCAGGGTGCTCGGCTTGCCGTGCGAGGACCTGCTGACCGAAGCGTGCCGACTCGTCGAGCAAGCGGATGCGAGGCTCGCAGCGCCGGACGGTGGGTACTTTGACGCGGCGGGTGGGGGCGAGTTGTTCGTTCGGCCGCGCACGACGTACGATGGGGCGACACCTACTGGCAGCTCGGCGATGCTCCACACGCTGATGGATCTGGCCGAGCTTACCGGCGATCGAAGGTGGGCGGATCGAGCGGTGCGCGCAGCGGGGGCCATAAGCGGCCAACTTGCGAGCAAGGCTGCGGGCATGCTCAACGCCACACGCGCGCTGCTCAGGATGTTTGACGAGGAGTCTGTTCGTGCTCAGTTGGCGGCATTGGGCCCGGCTCTCGAACCCGATACCCCGCTGACCGAGGGCGATGAAGACTTCACTCCCGTTGAGGTGTACGCGGACCGCGACTCGATTGAAGTGAAGCCAGACTCGCCAGCGGAGTTGTGGCTTGAGCTGCGCATAGCACCTGGATTTCATGTGGTCGCGGGTGACCCGGGCAAGGGTGAGCTGGCATCATCGCTTTTGGCGATGCGGGTGTTTCTGCTTGAAGGCAGCGGCGTTCGCGTGTTCGCTGACTACCCCGAGGGCGAGCCCTGGGGAGAGGACCGCGTGCTGGTGCACACGGGGGTGGTGCGGGTGCGAGCAGCGATGGAGCTTGATCCCGACGCTGCCGGTGAGGTGCCCTCGGCCCGGCCCCTGCTGGGGGTGCGATTTCAGGCGTGCGACGAGCGGTCTTGCAGGCTGCCGACCACGGTCGAGTTGGATGTCTCGGTGGACTTAGGCTGACCTCGTCTGCGTGTTGGTATGCTCAACCTCGATGGCCAAAATCATCGCCATGTGGTCTGGCCCCCGGAACATATCGACAGCCATGATGCGCTCATGGGGGGCCAGGCCTGATACGGTCGTGTGCGACGAGCCGTTGTACGCGCACTACCTCAAGCAGACCGGGTACGATCACCCCGGCGCAGCGGAGATCATCGCCCAGAGCGAGACCGGCCTGAGCGTGCTGGTGGATCGGCTCACGCGTGACCCGGAACCAAGGCGGGCAATTTTCTATCAGAAGCACATGGCTCACCACTTGCTCGCGGGCATGGATACGAGCTGGGTGGAGAAGCTGACCAACGCCTTTCTTATCCGTGAGCCGGGGGAGATGCTGACCTCACTGATGAGCGTATTGCCCAACCCCGATCTCGCGGCGACGGGGCTGCCTCTGCAACTCCGGCTTGTCGAGCGCGAAGCTGACCGGATGGGTGTTATCCCGCCAGTGCTCGACGCGCGCGAGACGCTTGAGGACCCCGAGGGGATGCTGCGCGCGCTGTGCGAGCGGCTGGGTGTCGAATTCATGAAAGAAATGCTGAGCTGGCCCGCCGGGCCGCGAGAGACCGACGGTGTATGGGCGAAACACTGGTACGCGAGCGTCGAGCGATCGACCGGCTTCTCGCCTTACGTTCCCAAACTCGAGCATGTTCCCGCCCGGCACACGGGCCTGCTGCGAGAGTGCGAGGTGCTCTACCGGCAGTTGCACGACATGCGGATAGTGCTTGCGCCCAAGGAGAGTTGAGCCGTGCTCCAGAAGAGTGATCCAAGAAACAAGGACCTGATGGTCAACATCAACGGCGAGTTGGTGCATCGTGACAAGGCGCGAGTGAGCCCGTTCGATTCAGCGGTCCAGAACGGCGACGCGGTGTGGGAAGGGCTCCGGCTCTACGACGGCAGGATCTTCCGCCTCCGTGAGCATCTGGCGCGGCTTAGAAGGTCCGCCAAAGCGCTCGCGTACCAGAGCATCCCCGATGACGCCGAACTGATCGAGCAAATCGTGCGCACGCTGGAGGCCAACACCATGCGCGACGGCGTACACATTCGGCTTACGCTCTCGCGCGGTGTGAAGTACACGTCCGGTCTGGACCCAAGGATCAACACCAAGGGGCACACGCTGATTGTGTTGGCGGAGCACAAGGAACCGGTGTACGACAAGGGCGGCATCACGCTCAAGACCTCGGCCCATCGCAGGCCGACGTCGGACGTGCTGGACCAAACGATCCACTCGTGCAACCAGCTCACATCGATCTTGGCCAAACTTGAGGCCAACGCCGCCGGCGCGGACGATGCGCTCATGCTCGACACGCGCGGCTTTGTCGCTGAGACGAACGCCACGCACCTGTTCTTCGTGCGGGATGGTCGCGTGGCAACCCCGACGACCGCGGCGTGCCCCGAGGGCATCACGCGGGCGGTCGTGCTCGAGATTTGTGAGCAGGAGTCGATCCGATGCGAGGTGCGGGACATCACGCTCGCCGAGGCGTACACAGCGGACGAGGTCTTTTGCACGGGAACGATGGGCGAGATCGCTGCAGTTACGACCATCGACGGCCGACCGATCGGGCGGGGCTCGCGTGGCCCGATGACCGAGCGGATCGGGGCGTGCTTTCGCGCGATGACCGAGCGCGAGGGCGAGCAGGTGGTGGGGTAGGGCCGGCGAGCCGAACTACGTACCAAACTGTGCGTCGGGCGTTCGCCGCGATCAGGCATCGTTTATGCGACAGCGACCGTGGCGAACGGGTGCCAAGCACGAAATAGGCGTAACAGGACTCGAACCTGTGACCTCTCCCATGTGACGGGAGCGCTCTAGCCAACTGAGCTATACGCCCGAGCTAGGCATTATACCGTCGGTTTAGCCGCCGGGAAGGTCGCGTTGAAGCCGGGCGGTGAAGTACCGGTCGGCCTCGAAGCGGTGCTCGAATTTGACGCTGCCCTCGGCCGCGTCGATCTCCATGATCAGCCAGTCCTTCGCCAGAGCATCGCCGATGGTCATGGCCTTGCCGTTGATGATGGCGATCGGCCGGTTGCCCGACATGATCGAACTCAGCGAGGCCCGCGGCCGCTCGTCGACTTGCACCGTGTCGGTCGTTTCCACGACCACCTCGGCTTGCCGCTCGGGTCGCAGGAACGGCGTGAGAACTGCATCTGTGGTTTGGCTGGTCGCGATGTAGCTCCGTGCCGCAACCTGGTCTGGGGTGAGGGCCGGCATGGTGAACGGGTCAGGGTCGTGGTCGGCGGGCAACGCCGGGGGCAGGGCCGACGCGGTCGCGGGGCCGCGGTTCTCGCGGACTGCCGGGATGAGCATGACGACGACCACCGGGGCAGCGGCGGCGAGCAGGCGCGGCAGGTACTTGAGCATGGCATTCATGGGTTGCTGTCCTCGGCCGAGGCGACGGCGGTCGCGATTTGGCGCGTCAGGCCGAAGTGGCTGGTTTTGATGGTCGCCAGCACGCCCTCGTCGTCAGGGCCGTTGTCCGGGTCTGGTGCCATGCGTACGGACGCAACGGCGGTTAGCGGGAATTCGTGCTGAATCGCGCCCACAAAGCTCGCCACGCTGGCGAAGTCACCGCTCACGCCGATCGTAAACCCGGTGGACTCGATGGGGGTCAAATCACCTGTCCCGCTGGCCTCGGTGTTCGGGTCGATACGTTCAAGCTCCAGGCCGAAGCGGTCCGCGGCAGATTTGTACTGCGAGTACAACTGCGATGGCTCGGTCGAGTCGGCCCCCATCGCATTCAACGACTCGGCACGCGAGGTCAACCCGCTGAGGATCTCACCGATCGCCTGCTCGTGCTCGGTGTTGTACAGGTTGAACCTGGGCGCCTCGGCTTCGAACTGGGCAAGCGTGGAACGAGCGTTGACAATCTCGTGCTCCATCGGCACGACCGCGTACTCGTGCGCCGCGAACAGGACACCCGCGATGACGATGAGTTCCACACCGGCGCGTTTGGCAATAGTCTGGTTCATGAGTCGTCCCCGTGCCCGGCCGTGAAGTAAGCAGTACGCGACGGCAGCGCTACGCAGTGCGCTTTGATGACGAACTGCCGACCTGATTCGCCTTGAAGTTGGGTGAGCCGAGTCGATTCAAGCAGCACGTCTGTAAGAAGCGGACTCTCCGAGAGGCGGTGGAGAAACGCCGAGAGGTGTTCTTGCTTTTCGCCGTCGGTGGATTCACGAGAGATGCCGCGAATTTCGATGATGTTGAGGTGGTCGTGTGTGCTGGTGGTGAGCGCCAGCATTCGTACGTTGTCGTTGCACAGGGAACTGAGTTCCGCGA
The DNA here is from genome assembly GCA_964352615.1 of uncultured Phycisphaeraceae bacterium. Taxonomy (GTDB): domain Bacteria; phylum Planctomycetota; class Phycisphaerae; order Phycisphaerales; family UBA1924; genus OFTM382. Next base: position 65,962 of record CAYGSG010000002.1, on the reverse strand, counting down.
GCAGGCCCTGCCAATCGGGCAGTGTTCCCATGGCCTCGTACAGGCTGAATTCGACTTCACCCACCGATGCGCCGAGTGCGCGGACCTGCGCTTCATCGTTGGTGACGCGTCGGATTCGCTCGATCTGCGGCTCGAACGCCGATATCTGCTGATCGATTTTGTCCTTGGTGGTCCAGGCGTCCGCTGCCGTCCAACCGAGAAACGCGAGTGCCGCGACAGCGCCGACCCGCATGGCACGCGCGAGCGCGACCGTTTCACGCTGCGTCTCGACCGCACGGGGAACCAGGGCGAGGTAGCCCATCGAGCGGCGCTGGCCGACGCGGAACTCGAAGCCCTCGGCGGTACTGCTTTCCAGCCTCGGTGTGGGCTGAATATCGACCTCCAGGAACTGTTCGAGCATCTGGTCGAGGCCGGCCAGTGCAGCGCCGGGACCGGAGACGAGGATGGAGCTGACGTTGTTGTCTTCGAGGCCGTAGCGGAGTGTCTGCTTGGCTTCGAGCGCCATGCGTTGCAGGACGGGTTGCATGAGCGGGAGTGCGTCCCGCCCGGTCTTGCCGCTGAGTGGGTCGATGATCTGGTCCTGATTCGGGACGCCGATCCGAAGGAGAATAGCGCGGGCGCGGTCAATATCGGTGGGGGTGACACTCGTGGATTCGCCCTGCTGGATGGCGCGGGCGAGCGCCTCGACGAGCGCATCAAATCCGACGCGGAAGGACCGCACGAGTTCGAGGCGTAGGCCGTCCCCGTCAGTGGTGGATACGAGAAGCACGGAGACGAACTCACCGAGTCTCCACTGCACGACTCGGCCCGGCTGACCCGAATGCGCACGGATGGCTGGCATGTCCTCCAGCGTCTCGCCGATGACCAGAGCCTCCAGCGGGATGGCACCGACGGGTTCCAGCCCCGCGCGACGGAGCCAGGTGAAGAGCGCGTTGAGGTGCTCGTCGCGGTCGGCCACACTCATCACGAGGGCCTGCTGGCGCAGCTCCGTGCATGGCAGGCGGCGCGTTGTGCACACCGCGTGCGATCGGTCAAAAGGCAGTTCGTGGAGCAGTTTGGCCTCGGCCAACTCGCGTACTTTGGGAGCCGAAGCATCAAACTCGCGTGCCTCGACGACTTCGTCCGGTCCGAGGTACACCACGTCGGCGTGCGCCTTGCGGGGCACATCGAGCGCTCGCAGCAAACTAACGAGCGCGCTATCCAATGTCGCCAGCCGGCTCTTCCACGCGTCCTCAACCATGACGGCATCGAGCGCCATGCGCTTGCGGTTCACCGGCTGACCCGATGCGTCCGTGACGACCACCTCCAGTGCGGATGGGGTCAGCACAACCGTAACTCTTTGGCGTCTCAACACTGGTATGTCCTTATGGCGTCACAGTCACATCGGCCCGATGGCCGGCTGGCTTTGGTCCGTCTCTGCGGGTCCGACGCGGTTACTCGATGGTGAGGCTCAACCGCCGCACCGCTCGCCCGGCTTGGCCCTGGACCGAGAACTCGCCTGCGCCGTCTGCGGGCCATGCCACGAACAAGGCTTGGCCGCCCGCAAGGTCGAGGGTGCCGCCTGGCGCGATCGGTTCGCCGCCGTCGATGGTGCGGCGGATCACCACGAGGGCGCCGGCCTCGGCCGCGTAGAACGCTCTGATGGTCTCGACCCGCAGCGCGGCCAACTCGGATTCGCTGCGCCCTGGCGCGAGCGAACCGACGACCAGCAAGTGCAGCATCGCGAGCACGAGCACCATGGCCACTAGCACTGCGGCGCGTTGCTGTTTGTGTTTTGCAGGCATCAGCCGCCCCCTGTCATGCGCACGCGGGGCATAACGCGAGACCGCAGGTCCAAACCCGCCGAGACGAGTGTGATTTGCAGCACGTGGGCAGATGGGTCTTGTGGTGTGACGGCGGTAACGCCATCCGTTGAGAGTAGTTCAACGGTGAAGGCTGTCACGCTGTCGCACAAGGTGCCGCTGCGGCCTGTCTTGTCGGTCATCACGAGCTGCTCGCCAGTCAGTCGAAGTTCACGGTTGTCATCGAGCGTGATCGAGTTGGACGTCAGCGAACGGATGCCAAGCAACTGCGGGTCTGTTTCGTCGAGGGGAATCTCGCGCAGCACGCGAACGATCCGTTCCATCGCGAAGGCGGCTTGCTCCACATCCTGGCGGGTGTTGGCCGCCGCTGCGTAGTTCTCGGTCGCGGTGGCAACGACTGGAGTCACAATCGCGGCGACAATCGAAACAATCACGATGCTGAGCACCGCTTCGAGCAGTGTCATGCCACGGCGAGATGGGCGAGGGGCGAGCCTCATGCGCCCGCCTCGGTCAGCAGGTGCTCGATGACGAGCGTTTGCGAGCCGCCCGAGGTGAGGAAGGTGATCTCAACGCGGATTCTGCGGTAGACATCGGCGATGGCATCACCGGATGGTGTGCCGGTTTCGTCGGCAAGCTCGCCAATGACCACCGCGTGCGTGAGCCGAAACGGCGCGTAGCCCGCAGCGATGTCCGCCAGGCGTGCATCGAGGCCCGCGTTGTAAACCGTGTCTTCGGCCAGTGCTTCAAAGCCGAGCGCCTCGTCCGGCGAGCAGACATCCGCGATGACCTGCTCCATCACCGCCTGCGCGTACAGCGTGGCGCGGGTTGTCGCGATGGAATCAGCCCGGGTCGAGGCGGCATCGGTGAGCAGCGCCAGCGTCGGTGGAACCGAGATCGAGAGCACGAGCACCGCCGCTACCGCTTCCAGCAGCGTCACGCCTCGCCTTGCTATGGAGCGCTTGCGTCGGTTCATTTGACCATGCCGCCAACCGGCGAGACGCGGACAGTTCCGCCGTCACCAAACGTGTAGACCACCTCGGACTCGATCACGCCCAAGAACTGGCCGAGACTGTCTCGACGGTGGGGGGTGCCGTCGAAGTCAAACCACAGCGACTCGCCGCCTGCGATCCCGCCGCCGACCGAGGCAAGATCAGCGCCGCCGAACATGCCGGCAAGGTCGATCGCTTGCATCTCGCCTCCCAGCCCATCGGTGATGGGTTCGGGAGCACCGGCGACGATCATGCGCAAGGTGACCGTCTCGTTGGAGGTATTGACCACGACGCCCGTGGCCGAGCCGCTGGCGATGGCGTGCGCACGAGCGAACTCAACAAGCCTCCGCACCTCGCGTACTGCCGCGGCGCGGGTCACGTCTTGGGCTGTCGAAATCGCGGGAGCCGCGGTGACCGCGAGCACACTCATGATAACGACGACCACGAGGACCTCGATGAGCGTGGCGGCACGCCTTCGAACGGGATAGGAGGTGGGCCGGTTCATGGTTAGAGCTGGTTGGCGGTGAGCACGACCCCGCCGCCTTTGCGGGTCGTGGGTTCCCGAGAGTTCGCGTAGAACTCGGCGGTGGGCGGCACGGCGTTGTTATCGACGTAGTAGTTCCAACCGACCGATCCCTCGTTGATGACCGCGCGGTCGCGTGCCTGCGAGAGCGAGACAGACTGCACGCCGCCGATGCGTGTGAACGGGTTGTGGGGCACGCCGTCTGCGAGCACCACGCCGCGATCGGCCAGCTCGCTCAGGCTCGGGTACGGGTCTCCGCCTGACACCACGGCCCGGGTGCGAAACGCCGCGATCGAACTGCGGACCGTGCCGAGGGTCGACTCGACGCTGGTGGTCTGCGCGCTCTCGGTCGCGCCCGAGAACTGCGGCACGACCATGGCCGCGAGGATGCCGAGAATAACCACGACGACCAGCACCTCGATCAGTGAAAACGCTCGCTTGACCATGACGGGGTCCTCTCTTTTGCTTCGGGTTCTACTGCGAAATCGAGACCATCTTCCACATCGGTAGGAACACGGAAAGCGCTACGAGCAGCACGACCGCTGCCAGGCACACGGTCAGCAGCGGCTCGAGCAACTGGCTCACGCTCTTGGTGAGGTTGGTGGCTTCGCGTTCGTAGTGCTTGGCGATGACATCGCACGACTTGGCAAGCTCTTTGGAGTCCTTGCCGGCGCTGAGCATGCGCTGGGCGAAGCCTGGCAGGTACTGCGTCTCGGTGAGCACCTCGTTCACGGAGTCGCCCGTGCGAAGCCGCTCGCACATGAGCTGTGTGTCCTGCGCGAACGCGGCTCGGCCCGTCGAGGCACCGCCGATGCTGAGAGACTCGACCACATCAAGCCCGCTGCGAAGCGAAAGCCCGAACACGCGGGCGAATCGCCCTGTGGTGACCGAGGCGATCAGGCCGCCAAACACGGGCAGGCGGAGCATGAGGCGCTCCATTGTGGCTCTGCCTTTAGGCGTGTTCCAGCAGAAAGCGGCCGATGCACCCGCCGCCGCCACGCCGATCAGCACGAACAGCCAGTTGGCCTTGAGCCACAGGGCAAGCGTCTGAATAATGACGGTGATCATCGGCAACTCGATGCCGCTGGACTCGAACGTCGCGCTGAAGCGCGGGATGACAAACATCAGGATGACAGCCATCGCCGCTGCGACCACGCCGATGACCACGACCGGATAGGTCAGAGCGGCGCGGAGTTGCTGGCGAGATTCGATCTGTCGTTCCAGCATGTCGGCAAGCAGCGCCGTTACCTCGGCGAGGCTGCCTGTTTTCTCTGCGGCGCCCAGGGTCTGGACGTAGACCTCGCCGAACGCTGAGCGGTGGCTGGCGATGGCGTCGCAGACGGAGGTGCCTGATTCAACGCTTGCTGCCACATCGAGCAGGATTCTCCGAAGGTCGGGTTTCTTCTCAGCTTGCGCGATGCCCCGAATGCCCTCGGCGAGCGGGATCCGTGCTTCGACCAGCACACTGAGTTCGCGCGTGAACGCAGCGATGTCTGCCAGCGTGGCACGCTTGCGGTTGAAATTGAGAGCCAGACGCGTAGGAACCCTCAGCAAAAGCGGTGTGAGCCCTCGTTCCGCCAGCACGGCGTAGGCTTGCTGCTGGTTCGCTGCCTCGATGCGGCCGCTCTTCTGGCGGCCCTTGGCGTCGAGCGCTTTATAATTGAAGACCGTAACGCTCATGCCGCGACCTCCGTCTGATCCTTCTGGATCTCAACGACCGAACGCAGCTTGAGTAGCTCTTCGCAGGTGGTAAGCCCCTGCTGGGCCTTGCGCAGCCCGTCTTCCCACATGAGCTTCATGCCTTCGGTGCGAGCGATGTCACGAATTTGGGCGGTGGACCCGTCCTTCTCGATGACTTCTTGCACCTTGCCAGACACGCGGAGCATCTCGTAGACGCCCATTCGGCCCTTGTATCCCGTGTGCAAGCAGCGCGCGCATCCGTCGCCCCTGACCATGCCGCTGGTGTGCTCGGGCGAGAGCCCAAGCATGGCGCGCCTGCGGTCCGACGGCTGGTCAGGTGTCGCGCACTCGGTGCATACCCTGCGGACCAGCCGCTGGGCCAGCGTGCAGAGCAGCGCGTTGTTGATCGCGAACGAAGGCACGTCCATGTCACGCAGGCGTGCGATGGAACCGCAGGCATCGTTCGTGTGGACGGTGGAGAACACGAGGTGCCCGGTGAGGGCGGCCTGCACAGCGATGCGCGCGGTCTCGGCGTCGCGGATCTCGCCCACAAGAATCACGTCCGGGTCCTGTCGAAGGAACGAACGCAACGCCGAGGCAAAGTCGAGCCCGATCTCGTGGTTGGCCTGCACCTGGCGGATCAACGGCATGCGGATCTCGACCGGGTCCTCGACGGTCATGATGTTGACCTCGGGCCGGTTGATGCGGTGCAGCGCGGTGTAAAGCGTGGTGGTCTTACCAGACCCGGTGGGGCCTGACACCAAAACCATGCCGTTGGGACGGATGATCACGTCCTCGAACCACTCTCGCACGTCGGTCGGCATCATCAGTTCGCTGAAGTCGCCGATCGAGGTCGCGGGCCTGAGCAGACGCATCACCACGTTCTCGCCCTGCACGGTCGGCACGAGGCTGAGGCGCACGTCGATGGGTTGGCCCTTGTGGGTGTAGCGGAACTTGCCGTCTTGGGGTCTTCGGGTCTGCGTGAGGTCGAGCTTGGCCATCACCTTGAGGCGCTGCACGAGCCCCGCGTGCATGGACATGACGGGGCCTTGCTGCGTTGTGAGCACGCCGTCGACGCGGTACCGCAGGTGCAAGCCGTGCTCGTCGGGGTTGATGTGGATGTCCGAAGCACCCGCCTCGATGGCGGTCATGATGATCTGGTTGGTCGCCGCGACCACCGGCTCGTCGCCTGTGGTGTGGTCGTCTGAGGCCTCGGTCTGCGGCTTGTCGCCGTTCTCGACGGAAAGGCTGTAGGCGCGGGTGATAAGCGTCTTGAGCTGGGCGGTGTCGCAGAGGACCGCATCAATGTCGCACTTGAGCGCTTTGCGGAGCTTGTCGATCGCCCGCAGGTCCAGCGGGTCTTCCATCGCGACCGTGGCCACATCATCGATCATGAACACCGGGAAGGCGTTCAGTTGCTCGGCGATGGTCCGACTCAGGAACCGCGTGTTCCGGATATCGACCGTGTAGTGGTTAAGATCCAAGTAGGGCCGCTCGCACAGCTTGGCGCGCACAATCGCTACGTCTTTGTCCGAACACAGCTTGTTGGCGCGCACTGCATCGATGACCGAGCAGCCCTGCTCGGCGGCGTAGGCACGAGACTCTTTGACCTGCTCGTCGGTGAGCTTGCCTTCCTCGACCAGCGAACGGATAACAAAGTCGCGTACATCAAGCATCGCTGGCCTCCTCTTCGCCCGAGAAGGTTGCATCACGGTCGGCAGCGACGTCGGAGCACCGGTCCATCAGCTTGTTGAGCTGGCCCGTGATCATCGAGTGCCCGTGCTCGACGCTTGTACCGATCAGGTACGAGGGCCTGCCGTCGGTCATAATGACTCGCCGAATGCGGACCACACCGTCCACGATCGGTTCGGCATCCTGGTCTGAAGCAGGGTCCATGATCTGGACTTGGATAAGCGTCAGCCTCGGAAGGAACACCGGCGAGACGAGCCCGAAGCCCGACCGCGAGAGGTCCATCAGGTCCGCTTCGATCCAGCCGTCGCGAGTAGGGGCGCCCGCAGCCAGACGGACGACCGAGACGTGCTCGCCAGCGACTCGCATGCGTGCGGGCAGCGATATCTCGTGGCGTTCTGCGTTTCTGACGATGAGTCCAGACATCACGATCTCCACACCGCGCGGGTGGCGCGGGGGTCCAAGTCAACCCAATAAAGTGGACCCGAGGAGGTCATCGCCCGATCGCAAGCCCCGCTGTGGCAAAGCCCTGTGTATCGGTCGTGATGACTAACAAGCAAAATCCGAACATGTCCGCACAATCCTCGGGCGAGCTGCATGGCTGAGCATCTGCGGCTTCGGCCATCCGTCAGGCCTCAAGCCTCTGGGGCGTGGCGAGTCCCGTTCGCTTGCCTACCATCTAACGCAAGGGGCCGGTCCGGGCTCCGAGCCTTTGTGTTTGTTTATTGGCGAGTGTCCAGCAGGGCATTTCGCACACGAAGCGCCCTTTGAACGGGAGCGCCGATCTGTTGGCTCGCTGCGAGCCGGGGATCGGTCCGGGCTGCTGCCGTTGGTGACGCTGCCAGAGAGGCTTATCCATGTCCGAGAATCCGACATCCAAGAACACGCTCGTCCACGACCTCGTCGAAGCGGGCATCCACTTCGGCCAGCGGGCCAGCGGCTGGAACCCGCGCATGCAGCCGTACATCTACGGCAAGCGCAACGGCATCCACATCATCGACATCAAAGAGACCGTGAAGGGCCTGTTGCTTGCCAAGCGGCTCGTGACGCGGATCGTCAGTGATGGCAAGGACGTGTGCTTTGTCGGCACCAAACGCCAAGCCAAAGACGTGATCACCCAGCGCGTGGGCGATGTGCAGATGCACTACGTCACCGAGCGTTGGCTCGGCGGCACGCTGACCAACTTCCGCACCATCCGCCACCGCCTCAAGAGGCTCGAAGAGCTCGAGGCCATCGAAGAGGCTGACGGCTTCGCCAGCTACTCCAAGAAGATGGAGAGCCAGCTTCGTCGCGAGAAGCGCAAGATCCACCGCAACCTCTCGGGCATCCGCACCATGGAGAAGCTCCCCGGCGCGATGGTCATCGTCGACGTTCGGCTCGAAGCCACGGCCCTGCGCGAAGCACGCAAGCTCGGCATCCCGACGATCGCGCTGATCGATACGGACGCCGACCCTGAGCAGGTCGATATCGCCATCCCCGGCAACGACGACTCGATGCGTTCCATCGATGTGGTCATCCGCGAACTCTGCAAGGCGATCGCCGACGGCAAGGGCAACCGCCCGGGAGCCGTCACCGAACAGGCTTCCGCCGAAGATGAGGGCGACGGCCGCAAGCGTTCACGCCGGGCTCAGTACCGGGCCGACGATGCGAGTTCGGCCGAGGCTCCCGCGAACGAGAACGCTGGCGAGAGCGTGACCACAACCACCGATTGATTGACCCATGCGGGGAAGAGTTCCCGCGTGTTCGCAAGCAACCCGAACCCGTGAGACCCCGCTCGCCAAGAGCGGTGGGCTCGTGCCGAGGCTCCCTCTTGTATGGGCGGCTCGGGCACAACGACCGGAAAGACGCACATGTCCACGATCAACGCCAAAGACGTGATGGCCCTTCGCAACAAGACCGGCCTGGCCATGATGGAATGCAAGAAGGCGCTGCTTGAGGCCGACGGCGACCCCGAGCGCGCCGAGGATCTGCTCCGCAAGAAGCTCAAGGGCAAGATGGAAACGCGGTCCGACCGCGTGGCCGGCGAGGGCCGGGTCGATGTCGCTATCAAGGATGGCAAGGCCGCCATCATCGAGATCAGAGCCGAGACCGACTTCACCGCCAAGAACGACAAGTTCATCAGCGTCACCTCGCAGATCGCGGTCGCCGCGCTCAGCGGCGGAGCCGGCAAGTTCGAGCCCAACGATGAGGGCAAGGCCGCCATCGACGACCTCCGTATCACGACCGGCGAGAACATCTCGTTCGCACGCGGCGAGGTGCTCGAAGGCGGCGGCTTCGGCAGCTACGTCCACTTCGACGGCAAGACCGCGGTGCTCATCCAGACCAGCAACGCCGCCGATGCCGACACGCTCAAGAAGGTCTGCATGCACATCGCTGCCGCGTTCCCGCCGCCCGCGGGTGTGACCTCGGACGACATCCCCGCCGAGGTCGTCGAGCGCGAGCGCAAGTTCCGCATCGAGCAGGCCATGGAGAGCGGCAAGCCTCAAGAGATCGCCGAGAAAATGGTCGAGGGGGGCATGCGGAAGTTCTTCGCCGAGATCGCACTCGTTGAGCAGCCGTTCGTCATGGACCCCTCCAAGACGGTCAAGGAAGTGCTGGGCGATGCGAAGGTCACGACCTTCCGCCGCTGGAAGGTCGGCGAGCAGGCCTGATTCAGCCCGCCTCGGTCGACCTGCACTGGCCCCGCTGTCAGCCATCAAGAGCCTGTACACTCCTCCCGCTGCGGAATCATGCCCGCCGCGGGAGGTTTGCCTTTCTATGACCCAGTCCCATCCCCTCGATCAGCCCGGCCCAGACCACTTCACGATTCGGCAGAAGATCTTCAAGATCTTCGGCGCCGCGTTCCACATCTACGACGCGCAGGGCAACGTTGTCGGCTTCTGCAAGCAGAAGGCGTTCAAGCTCAAAGAGGACCTTCGGCTCTACACCGATGAGTCGCTCTCGACCGAGTTGTTCAGCATGCGCGCGCGGAGCATCATCGACTTTGGCGCGACGTACGACATCGCATCGCCCACTGGCGAGGTGCTCGGCTCGATCCGCCGCAAGGGCCTCAAGTCGATCATCCGCGATTCGTGGCTCGTGTTCGATGCCAACGGCGAGCACACGGCCAACCTCAGCGAGGACTCGGGCGGCTTGGCGCTCGCCCGCCGGTTCGTCCCTCTGTTCGCGACGTTCTCGCCCCAGCGCTTCGATCTCAAGGAGACCGACGGCTCGCCCATCGCCGAGTTCCGCACCCGGTTCAACCCGTTCATCTACAAGCTCGATGTCGTCGTTGTCGCCGACCCGCCGCCCATGGACCTGTTCGTGGTCCTCGCGATGGGCTGTCTGATCGCAGCGATCGAGGGCCGCCAGTCAAGCGAGAGCAGCGGCTCGGGCCTGCTCTCCGGCGAGTGGTGATCGGCTTAGCCTTGCCTACCGTTCCAGGAAGACATCGTCCAAAGCCACGCCAGCAAAGGAGCACTCCCATGACTGATTCCACCATCGACCGCCGAACCGCTTTGGGCGTGCTCGGCGCAACCGGCCTCGCCGCGATCGGTGCGAGTGCGTCGCGTGCAAACGCTCACACCGCTGCATCGCTCGGCTGGAACGACACCAAACTGGCGTACGAGTTGCCGCCTCTGCCCTACGCCTTTGATGCGCTCGAGCCGTACATCGATGCGCAGACGATGGAGATTCACCACGACAAGCACCACGCCGGCTACGTTCGCGGCCTCAACGCCGCGCTCGACCAGTTGCACGCCATGCGGGCCGAGACCACCGATGCCGCCACCCTTCAGTACTGGCAGCGTCAGCTCAGCTTCCACGCGGGCGGCCACCTCAACCACGCGCTGTTCTGGACCGGCATGGCGCCCGCTGATGCTGGCGGGGGGGGCACGCCCACGGGTGTTCTCGCCGAGGCCATCATCCGCAACTTCGGGAGCTACGACCGCTTCGCCTGGCAGTTTCAGCGGGCCGCCGCCACGGTCGAGGCCTCAGGCTGGGCGTGGCTGGTGTACGAGCCGACCGCGAGCATGCTCATGATCTCGCAGATGGAGAACCAGCAGAAGCTGCTTGTGCCGGGCAGCATCCCGCTGCTGGGCGTGGATGTCTGGGAGCACGCCTACTACCTCAAGTACCAGAACCGCCGGGCGACATACCTTGAGGCGTTCATGAACGTCATCAACTGGCCCGAGATTCAGCGCCGGTACGAAGCAGCCCGCGGCTGAACCCGTTTCACAACCGTTATTACAACTGCAGCGCGAAGTACGCCACATCGTGCCATTCGCCGAACTTGCAGCCAATTCTCGGCAGCGTGCCCACGCGTTTCATCCCTGCGCGCTCGTGCATGCACACGCTCGCATCGTTCGGCAGCGCCACGCCCGCGAGCACCGTCTTGAAACCCGCTGTTGCCAGCCGGGCGAACAACTCGGCGTACAGCGAAGACCCGATGCCCCGCCCCCGCGCCTCGGTGCGCACGTACACGCCGACCTCGACTGTCTGCGCGTACGCCTGCCGAGGCTTCCAAGGCCCGGCCTTGGCGTAGCCGAGCACCTCGCCCGCTGCCTCGGCGACCAGCCACGGGTACCTCGGCGTTTCGTGCTCAAACCGCTCACGCCACGCCTCGATCGGCTCGGCCTCGGTGCCGAAGTGCGCGTAGCCGTGCAGGATCTCGTGGTTCGTGATCTCGCGGATCGCAGGTAGGTCATCAGTTGTAGTGGGGCGGATGAGCATCAGCCCGCATCAGGACGCGGCAAGCGCGGACGGGATACAAGCAGCAGGATCGCACCGAGCAACCACGTGCAGGTGCTGGCTCCGCCGACTAGGACGTTCGAACGCTGAATAGCCGCATTAGTGTCACCCTGGAGTCGCTTTTGAAGGGTGTTGGTTCCGATCAGGCTTCTCGAGATATCTCGAGGCGAGATACGCATGGCGCTCTCGCGATCTGCCGAGGACTCAGTTTCGTTTCCTTCCAAGAAATCGTCGTAATATGTGAACTTTGATACAAAGGCCTCTGCGTCTGTTGCTGCCGAATCCAAGATGACGAGGAAGTCATCTGATTCGACTGGAAGCAGGCCGAGCTCGCATGCCTCAGATAGGGACCTGACGAGAACTTCGTCGAGCGGTCGCGGGGCGTTCTGCTGTCGATGTGGCTGACCCGGCGAATCGGTTTCAAGCCGCCACAACTGTTTCTTGGGGATGAGTGAGCCCTTAAGTTCGGCGAAACGATGAGCCTCCACCTTCGTGAGAGCCCATTCAGCATCCGGCCCGGAACGCTGAAAGAAGAGCCGCGCGAGTCCATCACGGAACGCCGCTGCTGAATGGACCGGGCTTAGCTTTATGTGAAACGAGTGAGGGTTGCCTCGGGTGCCCACACTCTTCCACGTGCCCTGCCCCAACGACTCAATGGATGGAAGCCGTGCATGCGAGAACGGCTCGGGGTCTGTCTCCAGCGCCCCGGTCGGGTCGCGAGCAAGAAGACTGAGCCGCTCGATGACTGCGTTCACTTCAGCGGCAAGGTTGTTGTTGTCGCCCTCTGTTACATTCATCGCAGTCAATAGCTGGAGTAAGGCATCTTCATCAAATACTCCCTTGCCGCCGACTTGATCAAACGGCGGTGCCGCGGACCATAAGCGATCAGGAAAACTCAGAGACACGATGCACGGAACTCCCGATTCAGGGATAATCTCGAAACGGAAGGTCGCTGGCTCCCATACGCCGCTGAACTGCTCGAGGTCGCCCTCGATGATAATTTCATACGGCTGAACACTCCATGGAAACTGGCCTCCAGGAGGCTTGCGCCTTGGTTTGAACTCCAGGCGAAAGCTCATCTGTTGCGGGCGGTTAATCGATTGCATGTCAGACAGCTGCTGCCATGAATGCCGTTCCACCTCCCAAGCGGCGTGTTTTGCGATTCCAAAACCAGTCGCAGCGCAGAGCGCCGTCCAAGCTGCCAGCACGAGCAGCAGCGGAAACGCCCCGAGTCGCCTGAGTCGCTTGGTGGTGATCCCCGCATCCGTGTAGAGCAGCCCGCATTCCGGGCATCGATCGCCCGGGGGAATCGCCGCCTCGTGCTTGCAAGCGCCGCACCGGGGGCCCCGAGTCAGCCTTCCGGCGAATAGCGCACGTCCGCACAGCCAGAGCAGCACTACGAGCGGTAGCACGATCGTTGCGATCGAATACGGGTCGGTGAAGATGCGCCAGCTCAGCATGGTTGGACCTCCACAACCAAAGCGCGTCTGCTACATCGCACCGCCGTCAAACACCACCCGCTGCTTCTGTGTGCGCGGGTCGGTCTCGGGCACCGCGCTCAGCAGCGACTGCGTGTAGAGGTGCTGGGGGTTTTCGGTGATCTCGTCGCGCGTGCCGCGCTCGACGATCTTGCCCTTGTACATCACCGCGATGTTCTTGCAGACGTGCTTGATGACGGCCATGTCGTGGCTGATGAACAGGTAGCTGAGCCCGAACTCGCTCTGGAGATCGTCCAACAGATTGATGATCTGCGCCTGGATCGACACATCCAGCGCGCTCGTCGGCTCGTCGCAGATGATGAACTTGGGGTCGAGCGCGAGCGCACGGGCGATGCCGATGCGCTGGCGCTGCCCGCCGCTGAACTCGTGCGGGAACCGGTCGGCGGCCGCCGCGGGCATGCCGCACCGGACAAGCAACTTCTCAGCGCGGTCGCGGAGCTCGTCGCGTCCCTTGGCGATGCCGTGGACGACCAGCGGCTCAGCGACGATCTGCGCGATCCGCATGCGGGGGTTCAGCGAGCCCGCGGGGTCCTGGAAGATGATCTGCATGTCCCGCCGAAGGGCTTTCATCGATGCGCCGGTGGCGCTGAGCACATCCTTGCCCTCGAACGTGACCTTGCCGTCTGTGGGCTCGATGAGCCGAAGGATCGATCGGCCCACGGTCGTCTTGCCGCAGCCGGATTCGCCTACCAGCCCCAGCGTCTCGCCCTTGGCCAGGGTGAAGCTCACATCGTCCACGGCCTTCACCTGGCTCGTGACCCGCTGGAGCAGCCCGCTGCGGACCGGGAAGTACGTCTTGAGGTGCTCGACGTTCAGCAGAGGCTGGGCGTTGGACGAACCGGTGGCAGGCGCGGGCTTGGTAGCGGTCTGGCTCATGCCCGCATGGTACGGCCTCGGGGCCGGTCGGGTCGGGGCGAGCCGGTCGCGTGCAGCCCTCGCAGGCGGTTCAGACGGCCCGACCGGTTGACGTGGCCCGGCATCGGGGTACGCTTGTCGTCCCTCCCGGCCGATGGCTGGGGGACAGACATCTCGGGCAGGTAGCTCAGTTGGTAGAGCACGGCATTGAAAATGCCGGTGTCGGCGGTTCAAGTCCGCCTCTGCCCATTCGACAGTTCGCGATCGGCCCGGGGCCGGGCATCCTGCAACGGCAAGGTGTGCCCACTACCCTCTGCGTCATGGTCGTACAGATCGGTCCCTATCACGTTTCTCGCGAGCTCGGCCGGGGCGGCATGGGCGTGGTCTATTTGGCCACCGACACACGGCTCGACCGCCAGGTCGCCATCAAGGCGTTGCCAGCCGAGCTGGCGTCTGATCCCGCTCGGCTCGAGCGCTTCGAGCGTGAAGCCAAGACGCTCGCGAGCCTGAACCACCCCAACCTCGCGGGGATCCACGGCGTCGAGGAGCAGGACGGGGCGAAGTACCTCGTGCTGGAGTTCGTCGAGGGCGAGACGCTGGCCGACCGGCTCGATCGTGGCCCGCTTCCGGTCGACGAGGCTATTGAGTATGCCGTGCAGATTGCTGCGGGTGTCGAGGCCGCGCACGAGGCGGGGGTGATCCACCGCGACCTCAAGCCCGCAAACATCATCATCACGCCGGACGGCAACGCGAAGGTGCTCGACTTCGGGTTAGCACGCACTGATGAGCCACAAGGATCGTCCAGCGGCGGGCTCGACAGCCCAACGATGACCACACCGCACCCCCAGCACTCGCCGACGATCGCGGGCGCGATCCTGGGCACCGCGGCGTACATGTCCCCCGAGCAGGCGCGTGGGCGAAAGGTCGACAAACGCACAGACATCTGGTCTTTCGGTGTGGTGCTGTACGAGATGCTCGTCGGGGCCAGCCCCTTTGTCGGCGAGACGGTCAGCGATTCGATCGGTGCCGTGCTCCACAAGAACCTTGACCTTGATCGGTTGCCCGCAGGAACACCGGACCACGTCCGCCGCGCGCTCGCTCGCTGTCTCGAGCGCGACAAGAACCTTCGTTATCGCGACATCGGCGATGTCCGCATCGAATTGCAAAGCCCGCTTGCCGGCGTCGGTCCGTCCATCGCTCCCCGACGCCGAACCACCACGGTCGTGACAATGGTGGCGCTCGCACTCTTGACCGTCGTGACAGGAGCGGGATGGGTCTGGAGCGAACTGCGCCCGGGTGAGCACGCAGCATCCGCGCAGATCTCGACCACGCCGACATTCCGGCTCACCATTCCCATGCCGGATGGGCTGGAGATCACCGGCCCGATCGCGATCTCGCGCGACGGGTCGCAGGTCGCCTACTCGGCCATCAGCGACGATGGCGAACAGCATCTCTATGTGCGCCGCCTAGACGGCTTCGATCCGATCCGCGTCGATGGCAGCCGGGACGGTTACGCCCCGTTCTTTTCGCCCGACGGGGCCTCGATCGGTTTCAGGGCACGCAACGCGATCTGGCGCGCACCAACGAACGGCGGCCCGCCGACCCGCCTCGTGAGCGTCATGTGGATGGCCGGTGCGGACTGGATGGATGATGACACGATCATCTACAATGCCGGCATCGACTCGCCCATCAGGCGTATGACCTCCGGCGGCGTCCCGCTCGATCCGATAACAGAGGTCAGCGACACGGGTTCCCATGCGCACGCATGGCCGCAGCGCATCCCCGGATCGGACCGCGTGCTGTTCACGGCTTGGGGCCAAGCGGCTGGGCGAGTGGCCGGTGGTCATATCGCTGATCTGTCAACCGGAGCCGTCCGGCCGCTCGTGGATCAATCCGGCTGGGTCGCGCCCGGGCGATGGTCGGCCTCAGGGCACATCCTCTTCGAGCAATTCAGCAGCGGGCTTTCGGCGGCGCCATTCGATCCCGCCTCTGAAAAGCCGATGTCGGCCGGTACGGCCCGGCTCCTGCTCGGGCAGGTCCACCACTTGGGAACTTTCTCCCGCTCGGTCTTTGCGCTCTCCGACAACGGTGTGATGGCGTATGTGCCCAGGGTTTCGAACGCTCGTCGTCTGGTGCGGGTCGAGCCCGACGGTTCCACCCGCACCATCATTGAACAATCCGTGATCGAGTACACCTCGCTCGGCGGCAACATCGCGATCTCCCGGGACGGGCGCCAGGCGCTGACCGGCGGCAGCGCAGAAATCGTGCTCATCGATCTGGAGCGGGGCATCCCGCGCCGGATCACATTTGACGGGAACAGCACCCGCTTCCCCGCGTGGAGCCACGACGAGACCCATGTCTACTTCCTGTCCAGTCGTGCGGAGCGCTGGAAAATCTGGTCCGTCCCGACGGATCAGAGCGCTCCCCCCGAACTGTTGATCGAGCATGAACACCAGCTCATGTTTTTCAGCGTCGGCCCAAGCGGAGAAGTTGTCTTCGGTGTCCAGAACCCCGTGACCAACCGCGACATCTGGATCCGCGACCCGGACGGCGCGCAGCGCCCGCTGTTGCAGACGCCGTACGACGAGTCGAACCCGAACATGTCGCCCGATGGGCGGTTCGTCGCGTACGACTCCAATGTCAGCGGCACCGATGAGGTGTACATCATCCCGGCAAGCGGGCGGGGTGTTTCGGTGCAGGTTACCAGCGGAGGTGGCACCTCGCCGAAGTGGTCGCGCGACGGGAGCGCCCTGATGTTCCGCAAAGGCCGCACGATCATGCGCGTCGCCGTCGAGGACGGCCGCCCCGTTGGCGACGCGGCCCGCGTCTTCGCGGCGCCGAATCTGACGAGCAGCGACAAGGCATACGAACTCGATCCAGACGGGCAGAGCATGCTCGCCATCCAGGTCGATGCGGACACGATCCCGCGTGAGATCCGGGTCATCACCAACTTCTTCGACGAGATCCGGCGCGTCGCGGGCGATGGTGCGGTTGTGGAGACAAAGCCATGATCGAGAAGATCGGCCCCTACACGATCACCCGCGAGCTCGGCCGAGGCGGGATGGGCGTGGTGTCCATCCGCACGAGAATCGGATCACCCGCCTTGGGGGTCACCACCCGCTCGATCGGCTTTGCGCCATCGATCATCGCCCGTAGCTCGTCAGCCGTGGCTCCCGCAACAGCCGAAGCCCGTAGGTCTTTGTGCGGCTCGGGCGGCATCACCACTCGGACCGATGCCGCAGCTCCATCAAGGGACGCGATCAGCTTCACCGTTCCGCCTTCGCCCGCCTTGTCTGCATCAGCCACGATGCAAACGTGACGACCGCTGAGAAGCCGCCTGAGTTTGTCGCCGCACTGACCGGTCATCGGAACGCCCACGGCATCAAAGCCGAGCGTCATGGCCGCAGCCGTGTCAGAGGCCCCTTCGCATACCAGCACCGGCGAGTCCGCCGAAGTCCCCGCGTAGCGGTCCAGCGGCCACGCCAGGATCAACCCCCGCTTGCCGCCTTTGAGAAAGCCCTTATCGCCATCGGGGAATCGCTGAGCCGTGCCGATGACTTCGCCTTCGGCGTTCCGCTCACGGATTGCCCAGTGGGAGCCTTCGTCGGTCGCCAGCCGCGCCCACTGCTCGGGGCTCACGCCCTCGGGAACGTGCAGCCCGCTCACGAGGTCACCCCCTGCCGCATGGAGGCCAGCACCCCATCGGCGGCTCCGGGTTCGGTCGGGCAGCCAGCGTCTACCCAAGCCTCCACCTCGGCGACCGAGTATCGCACGAGCCGATCGATCTTTCGGCTTGGGATAGCCCGCGCCTTTGTGAGATCGAATAGCTTCCGAGGGCTCATGCCGAGCATCTCGGCTGCGGTCATGGAGTCGATCAGGATGGCCGTAACGTTCTTCTCTGTCATCGGATTCTCCGTGTCGGAGTCCAGCCATCCGCTCGGAGTTCCCCCCCGAGACAACGGACAGCCTCTACCCCCACGCAGAACCGTCAATGACGGCGCAGGGTGACCGATCGAGAATCTTTGAACACCCGCACTCAGCGGCTCAGAATCGCGATAATCGGCTTAGAAATTCTCGGATTGATTTTGCGCCGTCACTGACGGTCAGTCGTCATGCGCCAGAGAGTCCAGATCAGCATCGCCGCCTCTGCCCATCGCGCGATTCGCAGCCCTCGCCTGCTTGCGAGCCTTGGCGAAGACCATCCATGCATTTGTATTGGAGAGCGTGCCTCCGCCCATGCGCAACGCCCTCGCGGCATCATCTCGGGTAGTTTCGGGATGATCGCGAAGGTGGATAGCTACGCGCGTCTCTTTGGCTAGCTTGTCCTCTTCGGTCACTTGGGAAGGGTGCTTCGCCGGTGGTCGCTCCGGCTCTGTTTCGGGGGGCACGCCTTCAGCTACGAGGTCGAGCAGCAACAGCCGCCGAGCAGCAATATCCCGCAGACTGCCCGCAAGCGCGGACGGGAGAGGCGGCACCCCATCGCCCCGCAGATAGCCGAGCCCATCCCTCCCGTAGATGGTCCAATGGATCATGCCCGCGAGCTGTCGCAGCTCAATCCGTGTCTTGACCGTCCATCGGTCTGCCGGGGACTTCGCATCGCCATCGAGCGCCTCTGGGGTAGGCACCAGTTCGATCGCTTGTTCGATCGCCGAGTGAAGATCTGTGTAAGCATACGAAAAGTCCACGAGCGTTTGCGCCCAGCGAGTCTCTCGATACGCCTCACTAATCGGCAGCCGAACGGGAAACGGCGCAGCTTTGGCAACAAACCACTTCGATGCCTCTTGATGCTCGTGAATGAAGAGGCCAGCCGCACACTCCACCCGAATCAGCGCGTCTTTCAGCGGGGCAAGGTTGGGTGGCTTCTTCTTGCGCTTCATGGAGACTCGGCTCGCTCCAGATTCATCCGCAGCAGCGCCCCGAGCATCGCCTGCTCGATCTCGGCTCGCCGCTCGGTCAGTTCGTGCCCCTCGGGCAGCGGTTGGCCCGCTCCCGTGTCTACGAACACCTCAGCCCATTCCGCGCACCAGTCGCCCTCGGGGTCCACGCTCGCGTAAGCAGCGAGCACGGCTTCATCGAGCGCCTTGTGCGCCAGCCGCAGCCACGTCGGCCTCTCGTTGTAGAGCTTCGTCAGCGTTCGCTGCTTTAGTTCAGGGTGCTTGGCGCTCGCCGCGTCGATCGCGCTCTGGCGGATCAATCTGCGGGCCTCCTCTCCGCTGACTCTCGCCACATCAGCGAAGTCATCCTGAGCGTCTACCTGTGCTGCGACTTCCTCCACCCACTCGGGCGGGTTCAGCCACCGCTCGCGCTGCTCGTTCAGCGCGTGTGCTGTGTCTGCGATCGCGTCGTGCAGGTCGCGCACCGCCTTGCCTTCGCCCGGCTCACTGCACGGAGCCCACGGCAGCGGAAAGGTCTCAAAGCACCTCGCAACGTAGCGGTCGCCAGATTGCTTTTCCCGCACCTGCGATCCCTGTCGCCGCGCCCACAGCATGTGCACTGAATTCTGAAGCGATCCAAAGAAATAGTCATCGCTCCTTGCAAAGACCACGAGCGCCGAGTCGGGTAACGCAGGTGCAGACCTCCAAGCGAAGACTCGATTCGGAGAGTGTCGGACCGTGCACAGGAATCTCGGGGAACTCAGAATGGCGAGTCGCATGGAATTCCTGGGCCGCTCGTGAAGCCACCAGTTTCTCCGCTTTACTTCATACTTGGGCCGCACCCGTAGTTCCACGGTTCTGAATGGCCCCGCAAACTGCGCAGCCTGCTCAACAGGCATGCTGCATCCAAAGTCAATGATCCACTTGAACTGCTCTCGCCCATTGATCGCCTTACCAGTCAGCCATGGCCGCAAGACCAATAGGTTGCTCTCGCCAGAGACTGTTGGCTGGGCCAAGATTCTTCTGGCCTCGCTATGCAGTAGTTCAAACTTAGCCCCTTTCTTGTCTCCTTCATGCTGAAGCAATGCGTTCTGCGGCAAGTCGAGCGCTGTCGTCAGATCGATATCTGCCGTCAAATCTGAGAAGATCTCGCCAACACTGAGACCGTCGAGATGCCTGTCTTCAGAATGCTCCGAGGCAAAGCACACAATTGAGACTTGCACATCTGCGCCGTCGAGTTTCCACAGTCGATCCGACCATGCAGCAAAAATGGAACACTCGGCACTGATTTTGTGAAGAACCTCACGATTCGCCTCTCCCCGAATACCCTGAGTCGCGAGTAGTCCGATGCGGCTACCGTGGTGAACGGCGGACTTTCGTGCAATGTTGAACCAGTAGCAGCACAAGTCTGAGGTTTTTGGCAGAGTGGTCGAGTCGTGTAGAGCGGCGACATATTCTTCGCTGAAGCCAGAGTCTCGGAATCTTCCTGACCATAGAAACGGCGGATTGCCCACGATGAAATCCGCTTCCGGCCACTCGGCTTGGCCACGGCAGACCGCTCCCTCTTGCCATACTTGGATCGGCTCGCCAGCCTCATCCTCCCAAGCCAGGATCGCGTCTCGATTCTCGATGCTCGCGATGTTCTCAAGAATCGGGTTGCGCGGCGCGTTGAAGCCGTTGGCGTGCATCCACTGGAGGTAGCCGATCCAGATCACAACCTGCGCCAGTTCCGCCGCGTACGGGTTGATCTCGATGCCCGCGAGCTGCGTTGGGCGCACGCGCGGCAGCAAACCCACCGCGATCTCTGGCCGCGATGCGTACAGGATCAGTTCCTTCTCCATCGCGAGCAGCCGCTGAATCGCGACGTAGAGGAAGTTCCCCGAACCGCACGCCGGGTCCAGCACCTGCACACTCGCGAGCGTGTCGTGATACTCGTCAAGGGCAGCCTGAATCCGCTTGCGGCGAGTCTTGATCGCACTGCGTTCAGAGCCCTTCTTGATGCCCTCTTTATAAGACGGATCAAGATACGCCCTGATCTCACCGAGCAGCCCTTCGACTCTGGTCTTCGTTGCTTCCCATTGCCTGCGTAGCGGTCGTTCAATAACAGGCTCGATTACGAGCATGATGTCGTCACGGCTCGTGTAGTGAGCTCCAATCTTCGCACGTTTGTTCGGGTCGAGCGATTCCTCGAACATCGTGCCAAACACGACGGGCTCGACCGAGCCCCAGTCCTTGTCTGCCGCCAGAATCAAATACTTAATCTCAGCCTCGGCGAGTTCGATCGCTTCGGCATCATCGAACAGCCCGCCGTTGAAGTACGCGATCTCATCAACGCCGAAGTCCCCGCCGTCGCGCATCGCGCTGAACAGCCGATCCATCTGCGTCTTGAGCCGCGCCGGGTCGCGCTTGGACGTTTCGAGAATCTTCTCAAACAACCCCTTGGGCAGCAGTTCCACGTCCTCAGCGAACAGGCAGAACATCACCTTCATCAGGAAGTGAGCCGCGTCGTGCGGGTCGTGCCCGCGTTCCCGCAGCCCCTGCGCAATCGCCCCGATGTTCTTGGCCGCTCGCTCCGTGACCTGCTCAGCCGTCTCTGCGGGCTTGAACGATTCGGGGTCCGTGAACACCCGCCGCAGCAGCGCAAGCTGCTCAGGCTCGTGCAGCCGCTCCAGTTCGACCACGAACACATCCGACCTGAAGCCGGTGAAGTTGGTGTGTATCTCGGTGCGAGTGATGTCGGAGACGATCAGCAGCGGCGGATTCTCCAGCGCCTCGCGGTACTGGCAGAGCTGGCGGTACGCATCATCGAGCGACTTGTACTTGCCCTTGCGTTTGTATTCCCATCCGAACCGGCCCTTGTACCAAACGTCGGCAAAGCCACGCTGCCCGGACGATCCCGCCGAAGCGGGGCCAGCCACCGCTACACCCTTCTCAAACGTGAACACCTCCCCCGTCGGGTCCAGTTCAGCCGGGGACCTCACGCCCACCAACTTGCACAAGTCCAGGAAGTGCTCTTGTGAGGCGGCGCGCTCCGAGAGTTCGGCCCGGCTCCACTTGTGAATGAACTTCGGAGGCTCCATGCCAAAGCGTATCTGCCGGCGGGCACGGGCCTCAGAAATGGAGGGCCAGTGGCGCTTGACTTTGACCTAACACAATCCTATAATGCCTGCCCGCGTGGGGAGGGGAGAACGTGCGCCCTCAGCGAGCCATCCGCAGCCTGCAACTCGCAAGCCTGAGCACACTCGCATCATGGAGTTGAGGATGGCTACACCGGCTCCATCAACCCGGCATCGTTGTGCACCTTGGCGTTTCCTACTCGGCGGTCAACGGGGTGCATGGTCAGCACGCCGTCAGCAGCAGGCCCGAGCATCGATCCGATACGCTGTGTCTCCCGCTCGCTCGGATCGCACCACGCCGCGAGGTCTTCGGGCTCGATGATGCACGGCATCCGGTTGTGAATGGGCTGCATCTCGGCGTTGGGCTTGGCCGTCAGCACGGTGCAACTCTCGATGACCTCCGAGCCGTTCTCAGATGCCCACCGATCCCAAAGGCCAGCGAGCATGAGCAGGTCGCCATCAGCCCGTGAGATGAAGTACGGCTGCTTGGTGCCATCGCCTTGCGACTTCCACTCGTAGAACCCGTTGACGGGCAGCACGCACCGCCTGTTGCGGTACGGCCCACGGAACGCGGGCTTGCTGGCAGCTTCCTCGCTCTTTGCGTTGAAGGTCGCGTACTTGATCTCGGGGGTCTTGGACCAGTGCGGCAACAGCCACCACCTGAGCATGGCGAGTTCAAGTTCGCCTCCGGCTTGTTCGGCATCGGGGCAGCGGAGCACGGGCACGCTGGCGGTCGGGGCCGCGTTGTAGCTCACCGGGACTTCATCGAGGCCCCAGGACGATCGGACGAGTGCGTAGTCGATCGCAGAGACGTACGCGCTGAGTTCCGCCCACATGAACAAATGAACCAGTCTGCCACACATGGAGGGCACGATACCGCTCACCACGCCGAGCCGTCCTGATCGGGCAGATCGAGGCTCGGGGGGGCTCCAAATGGGATGCGCCGGGGCGCGGTCTTGCGTTCGTTGTGCATGGCCCCGAGATAGAGCGTGTCCGCCCCGCCCCGCCTGTTGATGAGGTCGATCGCTTCCATCAGCGAGCGCCGCTCACGCTCACCCCCAAAGAGCGGGAGTTGATGGTCGGCTGGCACCAGCCCTTCGAGCCGTACGCCCACTTGGAGCACGTTGGCGCGGGGGGCATCGGTCCAGAGCTTGAGCAGCTCTCCATGAAGTTCCATCGTGTCATTCGTCCGAGATACCGGCGACCAATCACCCCAGCTTCCCGAGCCCACGAGGTGCAGGTGCAGCGAGAGCCGCGTCGCAACGTAGCCGAGTGAACGCATCCGCTGTGTGGCCTTGGAGAGCAGCCGAAGGCTCACGCCGCGTGCGCGCTCAAAGGGCCGGTACTCGGGGGCGAGCACATGCTGATGGCCCACCGTGCGCCGATGGCCCTTGGGGCCGGGCAACTGATCGCCTCTGATCCAGTGCCACCAGTAGATGCCAAGCACGCTGCCCCAGGCGGTGCGCAGTTGGGGCGCGGAGCGTGCGTAGAGGTCTTGCATCGTGGAGATGCCCGCGCTCCGCAGCCGACGATTGATGCCGCTGGATATGCCGGGTAGGTCGGTGAGTGAGAGATCGAGTAGTGGACCGGGCAGCGACGAACGCGGAAGAACGGTGAAGCCATCGGGCTTGTGCATCCCTGATGCGACCTTGGCGAGCAGGCGGTTGGGGGCCACACCGATCGAACAGGTCAGCGGGCCGATCGAGGATCGCATCTCTGCCTTGATCGCATCAGCCGCTCGCTGAAGCCAGGCAGGATCGCGCTCATTGGTGAGCAGGCGGCACCAGCATTCATCGACGCTCTCGACCTCGGAGACGGGCACCACGGACTCGATGGCCGCGAGCAGCTTGTGATGGACCTCCACATACCGATCAGGCCGAGCCTTGACGATCGTGATGCCGGGACAGAGCTGGAGCGCGTCACGGACCCGGCAGCCTGTCTTGACCCCTTGAGCGCGAGCCTCGTAGGAAGTCGCAATGCAGCAGCCGCTAGGCCCGTCAATCGGGGCCACCGCGATCGGGCGGCCTCGTAGCAAGGGCCGATCAACCTGCTCGCAGGACGCGAAGAAGGCATCCATATCCACGAACAGGATTTCGAGTTCTGGTAGCCCTCGGACCATACCGAAAGAATACCAAACATATTCCGAGAATCAAGAGCGGTCTTCGCCAGCGTTGAGAGCCATGCGGACGGTATCCAGCACGAGACGGCGGGCCGCTTCCGAGAGGCTGGCCCAAGAGTCACCGATGAACTGGAGGTCTGATTTGGCGGAATCTGCGCCGCATTCTGCGCCGCGTGATTCGTGTTTGGCCGTTTCTCTCGGGGATTCAGGCCCCTGTTCAAGTCCGCCTTTGCCCATTCGATCGGCCATTGGTTCAGGTCGCAGCGGTGCGTCACAGACTCCCGCTTTGAGACACCCAAGCCATCACGTTCCAACTCAGTTTGCGAAACAGCGCTACCGGCGGCGGCATTTTCGATGCGCCGCGTTCGCGCCGTCACCCGCGAGGCTTCGATGGTTCACGGCCGGACCACATGCATGCTTCGGGGTAAAAAAACTCCTCGCCAATGCGTTGGCATCGGCGGGAGCTCCTCTCGCTCGCGGTTGGTGCCAGACGTGCTGGCGAATGCGGTTAGAGCGAGAGGTGGGTGGTTCGGATTAGCGACGACG
>CAYGSG010000002.1:0-41442 GCA_964352615.1 uncultured Phycisphaeraceae bacterium | reverse complement strand
CGTTGAGCATGCGATGCCAGCAATTGCGAGCATGGTGAGCGTTGCCTTGTTCATTGCAAATCCTCCAAAGTCCGGGCGTGCGAGTGAGCGGAGCCGAGTTGCCCGGCGGCTCGTTTCCGTTGGAAACCCGGTGCATGCCGTTAGGCCTGCACACGAGCGAGAGAGGAGAGAGAGACTGTGTTGCAAACCCCGCGCCAACGCGGTGGCATCGGCGGGAGCTCCTCTCGCTCGCATCTGTTGTGCGAGAGAGAAACAGAGCGAGAGGAAGGAGTGGTCAATCAGCGGCGACGACGGAAGGCAGCCATGCCGCCGAGGCCGAGCAGTGCAGCGGACGCCGGAGTCGGAACGACCACCATGTCCTGGTTGCTGCCGCTGGTCAGCGCGAACAGCCCGGGGAATCCCGCTGCCGTTGCTTGGTCAACCAGGTAGATGTTGGCCTTGACCGAGACCGCAGCACTCGCCGCATCGGTGCCATCGAGAAGGAAGTTGCCGGTGGTAAGGTTGTCATCGGTATCGAAGATCGTTTCCCAGATTGCCGCCTGCGCGCCCGCAGCCTTGGTCGCGGCCGTATCAGCCGATGCATCGTTCATCCACGCGGTGTGGATGCGGGCGATCTTGCTGGCAAGCGAAGCGCCCATCGGCGAGTAGGGACCGCCCGGCACCGGAGCCGTGGCGAGGGGCGCGCCGTCGTAGGTGTACGAACTGCCCACGCTCACGTTCTGCGTGAGTTCGATGCAGAACGCCGTGAACGTCGGCCCGGCGGGCTCGGAGAGTGTGCCGCCCGTGCGCGTCCAGTTGAACACGCCGGCCTGGGTCGCAGCAAAGCCCGAGCCGCCGAGGCTCCACTTCACATCACGCTTTGGTGAGATGCTATCAAGGGTTGCGATGATGTCGGCACTGGCGGTCAGCGTCGAGCAGCCAAGCACCAAGATCGTAAAGTTCAGTCGGTTCATGGTTCATTCCTCCGGGTGAAATGGGCGTGCGAGTGAGCGGAAACGAGTTGCCCGGTGGCTCGGTTCCGTTGGAAACCCGGTGCATGCCGTTAGGCGTGCACACGAGCGAGAGAGGAGAGAGAGACGGTGTTGCAAACCCCGCGCCAACGCTTTCGTGTCGGCGGGAGCTCCTCTCGCTCGCATCTGTTGTGCGAGAGAGAATCGGAGCGAGAGGAAAGAGTGGCTACTTAGCGGCGACGACGCACAGCAGCCAGGCCGCCGAGGCCAAGGATCGCAGCCGAGGCGGGTGTGGGGACCAAGGTGAGAGTTGCGTTGTCGAAAGCAACGCCGTCCGCAAGCTTGACGGTGGGGAACCAGCCGTAGCGGTTGCCGCCAACCTCACTGGGAATGAGGTCTGAAGCGTCGCTTCGGGTCTCGGAGAATACGAGCGAGCCGCCCGCGTCGCGGAGGTTCATATCGACGGAGAGCACGCCACCGTCGTTGTTGAAGACATGCTCGAGGATGTACCAGCCGGCTGTGGTCAGCGTAGTGGCGTTGCCGTTAGTGATGGCGCTGTTGAGAGGAAACTGATTGATCTCCGTGGCACCTGTATTGTTCTCGGCGTTGTTGCTGGCCGCAACGACGAGGCCATTGTCTGTAGTCACGCCGATGCTAAACACGAAGTCACGCTGGTGGATGTCGTCAGATCCATTGGAGGCGACGGTGTACTCGAAGCCGGACCCGACATTCCAAGTGGGATCGAGGTAGACAGCGACCGAGGCCGAGTAGCCCAGGCCGAAGGTGTCGCGGTAGCCGTCAAACTGGGTAAACGGGCCGTTGTCGCTCGATTCCCCAGCGATTCCGTGGAAGCCACCTTCAAACGAAGAGATGCCATTATCGCCAGATGCGACCCTGGCGATGGTGCCGAAGCTTCCGCCACTCGTCAAGAATCCTGAGGTGTCGGTCTCGAAACCCTGGAAAAACACTTCTTGGCCTGAAGCCGAAGCGGTCAAGCAGGTGCCAACGAGTGTAGTGAGAATTGCCTTGTTCATATCTTGCCTCCATGTGTGCCGAGCGTGCGAGTGAGCGGAGCCGAGTTGCCCGGGGGCTCGGTTCCGTTGGAAACCCGGTGCACGCCGCTAAGCCTGCACACGAGCGAGAGAGAGGAGAGAGAGTCGGGATGTCACGCCTGCTGAGTGTTTGTGCTCACCGGCAAGCGAGAGGAGATTCGGAAACCCGGTGCACGCCGCTAAGCGTGCACACGAGCGAGAGAGAGGAGAGAGAGTCTGTTATCCAGCGGCCGGTTTGCTTTGCCGACTGCTTGGCGTGATCCATTCGAGGAGCGAATGCGTCTTGCCTTGGTCCTTGCAACGACGATCGAGTTCGAGTTGCACAAGATCGCTGGCGTTACGGTTCGTCGCATGTTCGACAGCAGTCATAAAGAGCTCTTCTGCCTGCATGTCGTGAAGCTGTTCGCTGAATGACCTGAGCATCATGAAGCCCTCCGAAAGAGTCGTTAGTTACTTGACACTGGCAATGAGCGTGCCAATCGCGATGTGGTCTTGCGAAGCCGCCTTCCAAGCGAATGCGGCGAGAGAAACCTGCTGACGAACTCCTCGGTCGTGCCACAGAACGTCACATGCGTCCCGATGAGTGCTGAGGTAGTCGAGCCGGGCGCAGCGCCCACGATGCAGACCACCTGGTCCAGTGCGTCAAGCTGAGACATGAGAGCCGCAGCCGTGATTCCTGAGTTACTCGTGGTCGAATCGACGACCACGGCTGATGCATCGATGGCGATCGCTGTGCGGAGCGCGTGCGTCGTTGATGCGTTCTCGATGATCGTCCATTGGTACTGCTGGGCAACTTCACGTAAGGCCTGTGAGCACCCGGCAGGTGCGACGACCAGCCAATCTGTTGTGTAAATCAGTTCGTCCATGATGACGGAACGACATTGCAAGTCCTATGCCAAACGCGAATGCCGTCTGAGCACAGGGTTTCGCCATTTTCTCATGTGCCGGTGTGCTTATGGCACCTGCAACGTGCCTCAAACAGCTCGGTTCGCAGGCCGCGAAGCACGCTGAAACGGCGTGGTCACATGCAAGGCGCGCACAGCCAACGACAATGTCACATAAAGACACAGCGCTATGTCACGCATGTCACACATGGGCGCAGCAGGTGTCACACCTGCGCGATAACGTGAGCGAAAAACAAAGACAGCCGGTGATCGCCACCGGCTTGTCCATTTAGCTTGTTGGTGTTTGCAAGTGCTACGCGGATGCGTTGTCGAGCAAGCGGTACAAGTGTCGCCGGCTCACGCCCAGCCTGCGTGCCGCCTCGGACTTGTTGCCGCTGGCATGCTCAAGCTCGTCTGCAATCCGCCCTGGCGTGAGCTGGGACGAACGCGGTGCTGGAACTTGGCAAGCGAGCCCGGCGAGCACGCGTGGGGGCAACGCCGACAGCTCCAGCTCCGCCCCCTGTGAAAGGACCAGCGTCCGCTCGATGCAGTTGCCCAGTTCGCGGATGTTCCCCGGCCAGTCGTACCGCATGAGCGCATCCATCAGCTGGGCCGACGGGTTTCGGCACGGCAAGCCCAGCAGTTCTGCCTTCTTAACAATCAACGTCTCGATCAATTCCGGGAGGTCCTGCTTGCGGTCCCGCAGAGCAGGCACATCCAGTTCCACAACCGCCAGGCGGTAGTAGAGGTCTTCCCGAAAAGTGCCAGCCTCGACCATCGCGGGTAAGTCCCGGTGGGTCGCGGCGATAAATCTGACGTCTACAGCGTGCCGGCGCTCGCTGCCAACCGGCATGATCGTGCGATCTTCGAGAAGCGTCAGCAGCATGGCCTGCTGCTCGGCAGCAAGCTCACCTACTTCGTCCAGAAACAGCGTGCCGCCTTCCGCTGCGCGTACCAGGCCGGATCGCTCGGCCGAGGCACCGGTAAACGCTCCTTTGGTGTGACCAAAGAGCTGTGACTCGAATAGAGAGACGGTTAGTGAAGAACAGTCGGCGACCACGAATGGCTTGCGACAGCGCCTGCTGGCAGCATGAAGACGCCGTGCATACACCCCTTTGCCCGAGCCGGTCTCTCCGCCAATGAGCACGGTGACATCGCTGCCCGCTAAGGCGGCCTCGTCCCAGCTGGGCGTACGACTACCGCAAACTCTGGTCGCTACCGATGCAACAGACATCTCCTCGTCTCCTCCAGCCGGTCTCCACCGACCATCCCACTCTGCGCCCTCTCTCCTCCGGACCGCAGACTCCGAAATACGCTGGCTCGTTTTTACACGAGCCGAGCGTGGTTGACCGTTGCACCCCTCAAACAACTTTCAGCCGGGAGTCCATCTGGGGCGGATCGGTTTACGCCCCAAAGTTCTTCTCGCGGGGTGAGTTAGTCCCCATCGGCCGGAAAGGTGAGTCTGGTCGTCTCTCCTTAAGGGAGCCCAGGGTCGGTTGTGCGACGACCCGGGGAACCCTCGTGCATCCAAGTAATACCCGGGATGGCAGGGTTACGCAACCTTACAGAGCAATAAAAACAACGCTGTCAAGAAAAGAGTCGGATATTTACACAAATGTTGGTGGTTGTTCTCCACTCATCTGGGTGAACCCGCTTCCAGATGCTTGAATCGGGCCTTTATGGGCCTGACGACGCGGAAAAGGCGGTACGAAAGCTCTGCCTTTAGCTCGGAATGGTTATGTCGGGGTCGTGAACGTCGCTTGTGGCCCATACGCGGGCGAGCCACGCCCGCTCCAGACAGCGCCAGAGGCCTCAGGCCTGGACCCAGCCAGTCGATCCGGTTGTCAATTGTTATCGGGCTTTGGATCGCCAGCGGCGCTCTGCGTAGCCTCTAAAAGCAACGCCGCGTTGCGGGCGTGTGCTTTGAATGCCACGTCCAGCACCAGATCCGCGCCGGGAACGAGCCCAACGACCCAGTCGATCGCCAGATTGCCGACCATCTTCGCGATCACGGCCGGCCCGACCTTTAGCCGCACCGCCTCGATCAGCATCGCTGAGCCGACAATCGTCGTCAGCGTGTCGCCCGCCACCGGCACAAGCCCGATCAACGCATCAAACCCGAACTTCCAACTCGTGCCCGGCACGCGGTACCGCGTGTCCAGCCAGTTGGCCAACGTCGCCACCCAGGGCCGGGGCTGCCCTTCGGCGTCCGCGTCGCGCTGCGATGGATCCTCGCCGGGCATCACTTCTTGGCGATCACCCACACGGCGTGCGCGACCCCGGGTATCCAGAAAAAGATCGTTAGCAGGATGTTGATCCAGAAGTGCTTGCCGATCCCGACTTCCAAAAACACGCCCAGCGGGGGCAGCAGAATCGCAGCGATGATCTTGATGAGTTCCATTGGTTCCTCTCGCTTCATGAATGGACGCTGACCCGCGCCAGCTCTGCCAGTCTAGAGCCCCAAGCTCGATTGTGCCTTCGCTGCATGAGGGCTTCTTCATGCACGCTGAATACTCGCGGGACAACTCCAGGCCATGCGGTACACTCTGTAAGCGGTGCCGAACGCTCGCCATCGGCCCGATTGAAAGGGAGCCCCGCCGTGCGCACGATACTCGCCCTCGCCGTCCTGTTCTTGGTCGCCCTGCCCGCTAGCGCGCAGAGCGTTGACAAGCTTATTCGCGACTCGTGGTCCGGCAAGGTGGGCGATGCCTCGCTCACCGCCACAGCCGATCGTCTTGAAGCAGCTCTCAAAGGTGCTCCCAACGATGCGAACGCACAGGCAGCGCTGGGCGTGGTGCGGTTTCTCGAATCGGGCCAACTGATCGTTCAGCGGATGTACACGCACGGCGCGTTCAATCTGCCGGTGCAGGCTTCGATGATCGTCGGTGCAGGCGGCGATGGACGCAACATCGGGTTCAATGGCGACCCAAAGCCCATCAGCTACGAGCAGTTTCGAGCATCGATTCAGGACTGGATCGACGCCGTGGCGCGCGCAGAGAAAGAACTCGCAGCCGTCGGCGATGAAGAAATCAAGGTCCGCCTGCCCATCGGTCTCGCGCGGTTCGACCTGAACATGGACGGCGAAGCTTCTGACCGCGAGCAGCTCTGGTGGATGCTCACAGCGGTGCAGCAGCGCTTCCGTCCGTCGCAAGAGAAGGCCGACGAGTTCGAGATCGCGTTCGACCGGGGTGATGTCGCATGGCTCCGCGGCTACTGCCACGTCTGCATGGCGGTAGGGGAGTTCCTGCTCGCGCACGACACGAGCGATCTGTTCGAGAGGGCCGGGCATCTGTTCTTCTCGAAGAACGCAACGCCGTTCGAGTTCCTCAAGGGCTCGCGCAAGAGCTTCGCATTCGGCACGGGCATCGACGCGAGCGACGCGATCGCGTTCGTGCACCTCTTGAACTTCGATGTCGTCGAGCCCGACCGGATGGCGGCTGCGCGCGCGCACCTGCTTGAGACGATCACGCTTGCCCACGAGATGTGGCGGTGGTTTGATGCCGAGACCGACGACGACCGCGAGTGGATACCAAACCCCACCCAGCGCGATGCTGCTATCCCGGACGCGGCCATCACAGCCGATATGCGAGACGTCTGGCTCCGCACGCTCTCCGAGACCGAGGACATGCTCCATGGCAGACGCCTCCTCCGGTTCTGGCGGGGCAACGGCGAACAGGGCGTCAACGTGCAGCGGTTCTTCCTCGATCCCCGGCCGTTCGATCTTGTGCTCTGGATCCAGGGCTCCGCTGCCCAGCCCTACCTCGAGGAGGGTGAGTTCACCTCCGACGGCCTCTGGCGGGACCTCGAACGCGCGTTCGACCGCGGCGCGTTCCGCTACATGTGGTGGATGAACTGACCCGCCCCGGGCACGCGAACCGGTAGACTCCGTCCATGCTTTCAACGCTCGTTCGGCTTGTCGTGCTCTTCGCGCTGTGCGCGGCATCTTCTCTCGCGCTGGCGCAGAACGATCGGGAAGCGCCCAGCAAGGCTTTCGCCGACGAGACCAATGCCCTTCGCTCACATTGGCAGCGGGCTATGCCCGACAGCACGGCAACCCTCCAGTGGATCGGGCCAAACCGTGTGCTGTTCAAGCAGCAGGACGCAGGCAGCGGTTGGCGGTTTGTAGTCTGCAATGCTGCGACCGGATCGATCGAACCCGCGTTCGATCACGCTTGGGCCGCCGACCAACTCACGGAGTTGCTTGGTCGCCCTGTCGAGGCCTCCAGACTGCCGTTGACCCGATTTGCCTCGACCGAGGCCGAGAGCGAAACAGGGCTCGTGGCCATGCTCGACGCGAGCGCGATTTCGCACGCGAATGCCGCCATTGTCTCGCTCGACGGTGCGTTCAGTATGCCGGGCAACGTCCCGGCCGCCTTTCGGGCCAGGGTCACTTCAGATGGTGCCTCGGGCCACGGCGCGGCGACCTCGATCGTGATCCGCAACGAGACCGATCGCGCGATTAACTTGTTCTGGCTGGATCCCGATGGCCATGCCAAGCCGTACGAGAGTATCGCTGCGCGCGCTTCGATGGTGCGGACGACGTACGCCGGTCACGTGTGGTCGATCCGCGCGGGCGACGACGAACTGCTGAGAGTGGTGGGGGAAGGCCTCCCCACGATCGCGGTTGTTACAGAGCCCGACGAATCGAAACCTGTTCGGACGCCCGAATCTGGGCCAAAGCCAGATGGGCCCTGGCCGCGTGTGCTGCTGCGAGACCACAACATCGTATTGATGAGCCCGGAGGGTGAATCGCCGCTCACAACTGACGGCACCTGGGCCGATGGCTATACCTCGCCCAAGCTCTCTCCTGATGGCGCGTTGGTCGCAGCCGTGCGTGTCGCGCGCGTCACGCCCCGGCGCGTCCACATCATCGAGTCAAGCCCCGCCAACTCGCACCATCCCGTGCTCCATAGCTACGACTACCCCAAGCCCGGCGACCCGATCGCACGACGCACACCATGGGTCATCGATATCGAGTCGGGCATGGGCACAGCGATTGATTCACCGCTGCTCGCAGAGCCCGCAACGCTCGATCGGCTGCACTGGATCGATGAGCACCGCTTCAGGCTGCTCTCCAACGAACGGGGCCATCAGGTCGCCCGACTCATGGAGTTCGATGCACGCACGGGTGAGAGCAGGACCGTCGTCGAGGAAACGAGCGAAACCTTCATCGACTTCCACAACAAGATCTACCATCGCCGGTTGAACGACGGCCAAGTGCTCTGGATGTCGCAGCGGACGGGATGGAACCATCTCTATCTGCTCGACGGCGATACCGGCAGCGTGATTCGGCCGCTGACCCAAGGCAATTGGCTCGTGCGGTCCGTTGAGGAAGTCAATGAGGCACAGGGCTACGTCCTTCTCCGCGTGCTTGGCATCCATCCGAATCAAGATCCGTACCACACGCACCTTGTCCGCGTCGCCATCGATACCGGCGAGATGACGGTGCTCACCGATGGCGACGGCGCCCACACCATCGACCGTGCGACCGGCGGCGCGTATTACATCGCCCGCTACAGCCGGGTCGACCTGCCGCCCGTGACCGAGCTGCGCAACTGGAGCACCGGCGAGCGAATAGCCGAACTCGCCCGCGCTGACAACACGCTCCTTCTCCAACGCGACTGGACCGTGCCCGAACGGTTCGTAGCCAAGGCCCGCGACGGCGAAACCGACATTTGGGGCGTCATCTTCTATCCGAGCGACTTTGACCCTTCCCTGCGGTACCCGGTCATCGAGAACATCTACGCAGGGCCGCACAGCCACTTCGTGCCCAAGAACTGGTCCGTCTGGCACGGCCATCGCGAACTTGCCGAGCGGGGGTTTATCGTCGTGCAGATCGATGGCATGGGCACCAACTGGCGCAGCAAGGCGTTCCACGACGTCGCGTACAAAAACATTGCCGACTCTGGCTTCCCGGACCGCATCGCGTGGCTCAAGGCGGCGGCCGCCGATCGGCCGTTCATGGACCTCTCCCGCGTCGGAATATACGGCGGCTCGGCCGGCGGGCAAAGCTCCACACGCGCGCTGCTCGCCCACGGCGATTTCTACCGCGCCGCAGTCAGCGATTGCGGCTGCCACGACAACCGTGTCGACAAAATGTGGTGGAACGAGCAGTGGATGGGCTACCCCATCGGCCCGCACTACGCCGAGCAGTCCAACGTCACCAACGCCCATCGGCTCGAAGGAGACCTGCTGCTCATCGTCGGCGAACTCGACCGCAACGTCGACCCGGCCAGCACCATGCAGGTCGTCGATGCGCTCATCAAGGCTGACAAAGACTTCGAGCTGCTCGTGATTCCCGGTGCCGGGCACGGGGCGGCCGAGTCGCCCTACGGCAAGCGCAGGCGGGCCGAGTTCTTTCAACGAACACTCGGGGAGCCGCTGGCCTCCGGCGAGCGCTAACCGCGAGCCTTGGCGCGCTGAATCGCCCGAAGCCGCGAGCCGAGCAGGTCCAAGTCAGCGGCCAGATACGGGTCGTAGATACCGATCACTTGCCGGTCTGGTCCGATGAGAATCAGCTTGGTCGGGTGCTGAATGTTCCGCATCGTGCTGCCATCAGCGAGCGTGATCAGGTTGTCATCGCTCGGATCCTCGTCGATGGCAAACTTAAGCCCGTGCGTCGCGATGCTCTCGATCGTCGCGTAGTCGCCCGTAAGGAACCTCCACCGGCTGTGGTCGATTCCGAACTTCGCCGCGTACTCGGTAAGCACTTTGGGCGTGTCGCGCGTCGGGTCCACGGTGACGCTCAGGAATCGCGTATCGAGCCCCTCGGCCTTCTGGTACACGCCGTACATGCGCCCGGTCACGATGGGGCACGCAAGCTCGCAGTGCGTGAAGATGAAGGCCATCACCGTGGCCTCGCCGCCGAACACCTGTTGGTCCACGCTCTGGCCGTCTTGATCGACCAGGCTGAAGTCCGGCACCTCGAGCCCCGAACCATCGAGCAGCGGGCTCGGCTCGAGCGGCTTGTTGGTATCGAACGCCGTCACCGTTCGCGCCAGTCGCACCTCGCCGCTCGCGGTGGTGGTCGGGTTTGGGCTCTGCGGCGTGGCACGCGTGCCCATGAGCGTAAACAACGCAATCAGCGAGGCTCCGAGAAAGAGCATCGCAGCGATGACAAGGACCGTGAAGATTCGGGGCATCGAGGGCTCACCCACTTTCTTGCGAGCACCAAACCCGCAGACCAAACCCGCAGATCAAACCCGCAGATCAAGCCCCAAGAGCTACGCCATCAAAGCGTGCAGCAGGGCATCGGCGACCAGCACCAGCAGCAGGATCGGCAGGTGAATGATCGACGCGAAGAACACCCTGCGCGCGTTGCCATCGGTGCGCTCCCCATACAGCCGAAGCGCCAACCGAAGCACCGCAACCCCGCTGATCGCTGCCACCACGCCGTACAACCAACCGGTTAGTTCGGGCATGGTTGCGAGCGGCACGAGCGTCACCCCAACCATCAGCAGCGTCGTCCACCAGATCGCCGGCATGGTCCGCTTGCCGCCCGGGTCGTCCACGGAAAGCACCCGAAAGCCGGCCCGTTCGTAGTCCTCGCGGTACATCCACGCGATCGCCAGAAAGTGGGGGATCTGCCAGACGGTCATCAGCGCGACAAGCGTCCAGCCGCCGAGCGAGCCCGCGCCGATCAAGCTATCGAGCCCGCCGCCGGTCGCCGCAGACCAGCCGATCATCGGCGGAAGCGCACCGGGGATCGTCCCAACAAGCGTCGAGAGGGACGTAACCTTCTTCGATGGCGTGTACGCGGCCGTGTAGACAACGGTGCAAACCGCTGCGAGCATCGCCGGCGCCCAGCCTGAGAGCACCCAGAGCAGCGCCGAGCCCGCGAAGGCCAGAACAACCCCGAGCCGAAGCACACTCGCGGGCGACAGCCGGCCCGCGGGCAGCGGGCGCTTCTGCGTTCGGCTCATGCACGCGTCTGGCCCGCGTTCCATCCACTGGTTCAGCGCGTTGGCGCCGCTCGCCGCTAGCGCCGTACCGACCGCGACACTCAACGCCGCAACCGCCAGCCAACCCACAGCAGGCATCCCGCTCGCCAGCGCTGCCTGCACCGCAGCCAAGCCCAGCCCAACGAGCGCCGTGATCGTCACCATCCGCGTGATGCCCGGCTTGGTGGTCGCGACCAGATCGCGCAGCACCGAAGGGCTATCAATCGATGGCTCAGACGCTGGGCGAGCGCCTCCGAGCACCGAACTCTCCGCGTGTGGCTGCGTCACAGGGTCTCCGTACCAGGCCTTGCGATTCCCGTCAGGCCAGAAAATATCCGGTCACACTGTAGCCCGTTCGCCAACGCGATGCCCGCTTCGACCTTAGCGCCGGATCGCGGTGGTCGACAGATTTTCAGAGCCCCAAACCCCGCCCGCGGGCGTCCAGAAGACCCGCACAAACGAGTCGTCCGCCGATCGTCCAAAGACGTTGAGGCTGCCGTCGCGGGCCGCGACCCCGTCGAGCGGGCCGCCCACGATCGCCGGTGCGCCATTGGGCAGCGCATCGCTCAGTGAACTCACCGCCCAGCCCGCCTCGGTCCGCGCGGGCGACCACCAATACACCGTCAATTCGCCCGTCGCTAGGTCGATCCCCGCGACGTTCAGGCCGTCCCACGTCGACACATAGCTCGTCACCGTGGCGGGGTCGAGCGACGGCCCGCTCGTCAACTCGGTGATGCTGTTCTGAGCCCAGTCGCCGCCGAACGATGGCACCCACCACGTCACTTGCAACTCGCCCGCTGCGTCGATGCCTGCGATATTGATCCCGCGCCACGAGGTCAGGTACACGGTCAGCCCGCCCGTCAGCGGCTCGGCGCCGTACGCCGTGGTCAGGTCGCTCGCCGTCCATCGGCCCGCCAGCGACGGAGCGGTCCACACCGACCAGATCGAGCCCGCCGAATCAAGCCCCGCAATGTTCAGCCCGCCCCAACTCGTCGCGTAGCTCACCAGCCCGGTGAACGAAGGGGTCTCGAGCCCCGCGAGCGCGAGGTCTTCGACCGAGATGTTCTCAAACGCCCACGCCGCCGACCCGTCCGGGTTCGTCGCGCCGTTCTGGAAGTAGTGCAGCACCTCGCCGCTCGCGCTCAGGCCCGTCACGTGCGCCAGCCCGCCCGGATCGAGCATGACTTCAAGCTCGCTCGCTATGCCCACCGCGCCCGCGATCTCCGTCGTCAGCACGCGGACGCTCCACGTCTGGTCGTTGTTTTCCGTGTAGAGCGCGAGCCCCTGCCCGGTGACAGCAACAGCGGTGCTGGTCAGGCGGTTCGTATCGATCCAGCTCTCGACCTCGCCCGTGATCGAAGGACCGCCCGCCAGCCGGAGCAGGTCGATCGCGTACCACAGCCCATCGTTCTCAAGCTGGTACGTCCCGGGTCTTGCGAACTCGACCGGGCCGGGCACGCTGAAAACTACATCGTCTTGCGGCAGATTCGGGTTGCCATCGGGCAGCGTTGCGAGGTCACGCACCGCAAGCCCGAGCACCGGTTGAGAACCCGCCAAGAGCGAATACGCCCGCTCCGGAACGAGCGTCAGCGCATCATCGCCAACTCTGAACCGCAGCTCGAACGCCGTGCCGTCCTCGTCGATCGTCAGCCGGGTGCCGTCGAGGTCCCAGGTGCCCTCGCCAAGTTCGTTAAAGATGCCGCTGTCCCAGTCGTCGAGGTTAAACATCTTGTACTCGCCGTTGTCGAACAAATCGAGCCGGTACTGCGACAGGTCTACCCCGCCGCCAACGGTCGTCCCGCTCACCCAGTTGTAACCGCCGACGACCTGCGCATCGCTCACCGCCTCAGCCCGCGTGCCCATGCCGATGTACACCGCGCCGTCGTCTGTATCGAGGTCCGCGAAGATGATCGACCGCCCATCGGCGCTCAGGTAGAACCGCTCGCCATCATCCGACACCAGCGCGTCCCCGCTGATCCCATCGAGGGTCGAACGCGAGCGCGGCATCAGGCCGATCTCCTCGTCCCAGTCCGCCTCGTCATCGCCCGTGTCGATGCGCACCGTCCCGGTCACGCTGTAGAACGTGCCATTGGAGAAGTCGTAGCCCATCACCGAGTAGTGGTACATGCCGTCGAACGCGCTCTGCGAAGGGTTCTCGACGATCTCCGCCATCAGCTCGACTTCTTCAGAATCTGAAGCGTTCTCCGCGAACCACCAGCCCGCCGGGTACCCATCGCTGAACAGGAACTGGCTGCCGTTGGTTTCGAGCGGGTTCTCCGAGAAAAACGCGTGGTCCGGGGCGCGCTTCTGCCGGCTGTCGCCGTCGAGCTTGGTGATGCGGTCGTACCACAGCGAGTCGCTCTCCGAGCGTCGCCCACCCGAACCGTCCACCCAAACCCGGCCCTCGGTCACCTCGCCCTCATCGCTCAGCACGCCCTCGGTGTTCCAGACCTCCACGCCCAGCCCGCCGCCGAACGCGGGCGCCGCCACCAGTCCAAAGCTCGCAAACGGGCTGCTGAAGACCAGCCTCGGCTCCATCGCCTCGAACAACGAATGGTTTGCATCGCGCATGGTGGGGCCTCCTTGTTGGGGCTCATTCGGGCGGGGGGTGACCAGCCGCCCGGTGGGTCAATCGGATCGTGCGGCGGCTTATTCCGCCCTTCATTCGCTCAATCAGCCTCGCGCAACCGGCTTCGACAACCCGCATCAATCAATCGGCGTCCGGCCGCGTCATCGCATCGGGGTTCAGCAGTCGGTTCAACTCGTCTTCGCTCACGACCTGCTGCGCTCTCGCGACTTCGCGCACGGTCTTGCCCGTCTTGAACGCTTCCTTGGCCAGCCTCGCAGCACGGTCGTACCCGATCACCGGTGCCAGGCTTGTACACATCGCCAGGCTTCCCTCGATCAACTCAGCGCACCGCTGTTCGTTGACAACCAGGCCCTCGATCGCGCTC
Source organism: uncultured Phycisphaeraceae bacterium (assembly GCA_964352615.1). Classification (GTDB taxonomy): domain Bacteria; phylum Planctomycetota; class Phycisphaerae; order Phycisphaerales; family UBA1924; genus OFTM382. The sequence goes on along the minus strand of CAYGSG010000002.1, from coordinate 27,662 downwards.
ACCCGGAACATCACCGAGCCGTTGGCCAGCAGGTTGATCGAGTCCAGCAGGTTCGCGGCCATCATCGGCATCGCGACGTTCAGGTCAAGCAGCCCGCCGACCCCGCCAAAGCCGCCGAGCATCGTCGCCTGGTCGTTGCCCTGCACCTGGCAGCAGACCATCATCATCGCCTCGCAGATCACCGGATTCACCTTGCCCGGCATGATCGAGCTGCCCGGCTGCACCGCGGGCAGGCTTAGCTCGCCAATCCCGCACCGTGGCCCGCACGACAACAGCCTGATGTCGCTGGCAATCTTCGACAGGCTTACCGCAATCGTGCGCACCAAGCCCGAAGCCTCGACAAATCCGTCCTTGGCGTGCTGGGCCTCGCAGTGGTCCTGCGCTTCGCGGAACGCGATGCCCGTTTTCTGCGCCAATTCCGCCGCCACCATCGAGCCGAACTTCGGGTGCGTGTTGATGCCGGTTCCTACTGCGGTCCCGCCGATCGCGAGCTCGCCCAGCGCCTCGACCGCTCGCTCGGCGCGTTCCACGCCCAGCCGAGCCTGCCGCGCAAAGCCCGCGAATTCCTGACCGACCCGGATCGGCGTCGCGTCTTGCAGGTGCGTGCGCCCGATCTTTACCACCGAGTCCCACGCCCGGGCTTTCTCTTCCAGCGCATCGGCCAGCGCCTTGAGCGCGGGGACGAGTCGGCCCCGAAGCTCGATCGACGCCGCGATGTGCATGGCCGTGGGGAACGTGTCGTTGCTTGATTGGCCCATGTTGACGTGGTCGTTGGGGTGTACGCCGCCCGCCTCCAAGTAAGCCGCGTCCTTGCTCGAACCGATCGCTTCGCCGCGCGCCAGGCAGATCAGGTTGGCGATCACCTCGTTGGCGTTCATGTTCGTGCTGGTGCCCGAGCCGGTCTGGAATGTGTCCACCGGAAACTGGGCCGCCAGCCCGCCGTGCTCGCTCAGGCCAGCGCCGATCTGCGCGCACGCCGCCTCAATGGCGTTGGCCCGCCCATCATCCAGCCTGCCGAGACTGGCGTTCGTTCGTGCGCACGCCGCCTTGAGCATCGCGTACGCCCGGATCACCGCTGCGGGCACCGGCCTGCCCGAAACCGGAAAGTTCAGCACCGCTCGCTGGGTCGAGGCCCCGTACAGCGCCCCGGCTGGCACGCTCATCTCGCCCATCGAATCCCGTTCGGTGCGTTGGCCCGCGTCGCTCATCAGGTGCTCCCCGTCGTCTCTGGTGGCTCTTGGCATGCACGCAGCCAGCGGCGGCTGCTCTCGGCCAAGAAGAATCAGCACCCAAGCCTAGGGGCATGTGGTACGCTGTAGGGGCCAGCGGGGGCTGCGAAGCGGCGCGGGTGGACCACCAACGATGGTGCTGTCCCCAGCACGCGCCCTCCCCTGCCCCCACGCCCGGCAGCCGACGGGAACAACCGGCCAGCCAAAGGAGTCTGACCACCATGCAGCAAAACTCACGATCGCTCCCCAGTTGGCTCCTGCTGGTCGTCATGGCTGGCGTGCTCGCCGCCGCTACTTCCCCGGCGTTCGCCCAGCGTGTCCGCCAGCGCCCGCCACCGCCGCCGCCAGCGCAGCAGCCAGCCGACCCCGCGCCCGCCGCCGATCCCGACGCTGCGCCCTCGACCCCGGACGAAGCCAAGCCCGACGACACCGTCGCGCCCGCGACCGACCCCGAGGATGAAACCAAGGCCGTTGTCCTTGAGCCCACACCCTTCCTCACCCGGCGCAACACCAAGCCCTGGACGCTCAAGGCCGAGGTCGTCATCAGCTCCTACCAGGATGCACCCAGAGGCCCGACCGACAACCGCGAGCTCACGATCATCCCGCTCGATTTTACATCCGCGACGATGGTCTTCCCCGTGCTTGTTTCCACGGCATCATCGCAGGCCATCATGCAAGAGACCGAGACCGGCGAGATCCCGATGCTCACCGGCGAGGTCCGCGTCAACGACCGCTCCGTGCCGCAGGACCTCGCGTTTGTCTCGCGCGGCATCGACGGTGCGCTCCTGCCCAGCGGCACCTGGCGCGCCCAGTGGCTCATCGCCAACCCCGACCGCTCGGTCTTCACCAACGTCCGCCAGCTCGACCTTCAGTTCGAGCTGCCCGTCGAGTGCTCCCAAACTGTCTTTGATGAACGCCGGGCTTCCGAGGTGGACTGGCCAAAGGGCGAGTGGCCCGAACAAGCACGCGTCGCGCTCGAGCCCGAAGCCTTTATCGAGTTTGACCCGGCCAACCGCAACCGCGCGTACACCACCGATCCGATGGACGCGATGCTCGCCAAGTGGTTCGAGGGCAACGATCCCAAGAAGCTCAAACCCGTCGTGCTGGCCAAGTGGATCGCGGGAAACTTGCTCGAAGCCGTCCAGCCGACCGGCCAGGGGCTCGCGTTCGACGACCGAACGTCCCTTCCAACGGGCTTTGATTTGCAGGCTCCCCCGACGACCGCTGCCAGTGGCCGGGGCTCTGGCTTCGACATGACCAACCTGCTCGTAGCGATGTACCGCAGGGTCGGCCTGCCGGCCAGAGTGGTCATCGGGTACGACGTCGGCGCCGCCAAAGACGGCAAGACCATCTACGACCGCAACGAGGGCAACCCGGAGCTGCGCGCATGGGCCGAATTCTGCCTGTACGACGAAGAGAACGGCACGCTCGGCTGGATCCCCGTCGATGTGGTCGCCATGCGTGAACGCTCCAGCCGAATGCCCCCGCGTTTCCTGGAACGCCCCGCCAAATTCTTCGGCTCGCACGACGCACTCGACGAGGTCATCCCCATCGCGCACCACTACGCCCCCGCCAAGACCAGCACATGGTTCTACGAGTACCCCGCGCTTTGGGGATGGTTTGTTCAGCCCAGCCCGCCACCCGCGGGCTCGCAGACCATCCGATTTGATGCCAACCGAACCGCTAGCCGGTCGCGCCGGTAGTTCGCTCGGCCCGATTCAGAACCCCCGCCTCAGAACCCGCCGTTGATTCGGCTCAGCCGTTCGATCCAGTCCGGCTGAGGCAGGAACGTGAACTCGGCTGTGGTGGCCTCGGTTCCTCCCACTTCAAGCCGAACCCGCGTGTGCCCATCGAGGAACACGAGGTTCGTTTCTTCTTGCACGCGGTCGGTCCAGAAGTGCTCCCGTTCGCCGCCGTCATCAAATGCGTAGATCGGGTGCGTGCCGATGACCCAGGTCGCCGACGTCTGGTGTACGGGCGGCATCCGCCCACCCCCCGGCGGCACCAGCGTCGGGTACCGCTCGCTCGCTGGGTCGTCGTCGGGCGCGTGGTCGTTGAGCGTGTAGCTCGAACCGATCAGGTCGTACATCGAGTCTGTCCGCTCAAAGCCCGGCACGCCCGTGCTCATCGCGCCGCGGTCAACAGGCGATTCAAACGCCTCCAGCTCTACGTTTGCCAGCCGGTCGTCGGTCCCAATCGGCTCCGTGCCGACATAGGCATTGAGCGGCCGGCAGCTCACGCCGCAGGTATCGATATCCAGAAACGGCAGCTGCCCGCTCTTACCGCCAAAGAGCGCGCCGACCACGCCGCCGCCCCAAGCCGGGCCGGATTTCACCTGCGGCAGGTGCTCATCAAAATCGTTGAGGTACGCCTGCGTCGCCAGGCCCAACTGGCCCAGCCTCGCGCCGCAGACCGTGACCCTTGCCGCCTCGCGCGCTGAGCCCAGCGCCGGCAGCAGAATGCCGATCAACAGCGCGATGATCGCGATGACCACCAGCAGCTCGATCAGGGTGAAGCCCGCGCGTCGCACGCCTGAGCCTATGGGTCCAGATGCAGCAAGATGCAGCAGGCTTTAGCTCGGTGCAGCGATCGTGCGTACAGCCCGTCAGGTGCCCAAAGCGCCCGTGGGCGAACCGTCGATCGGGTTACTGAAATGCTCTTCCTGCACCGGGACCAGGGCCTCCAGAACGTGCTCAAGCACGCTGGCGGGCGAACCCACAGCGTCCACCTCGCGGATGATCTCCGAAGGGTAGAAATCCAGCACGGGCTGGGTTTCCGCCTCGTAGATCTCCCACCGGCGCAGGATCACTTCCTTCTTGGCATCGTCGGCGCGGTTCTCTTTGAGCGCACGCCGTTGGAGCCGATCGATCATCTTGTCCCGGTCCCGGCAGACCAAGTGGATCACTTCGAGCACCTCGATGTAATCGTCCATCAGCTTGGCCTGGTGCACATTGCGAGGGATGCCGTCGAGAATCAGCAGGTCGTCGTGCGGCTTATAGATGCTCAGGATGGTCTGGGCCCGGATGTTCTGCGCCCACATCTTGACGGTGACCTCGTCGGGCACCAGCTCACCCTTAGAGCTGTACTTACGGAAGGTCTTGCCGAGTTCGCTGTTGATGTCAAGCGTCCGGAACACCTCGCCGCAAGAGAGGTGGTAGAAGCCCGGGATCTGCCCAAGGATCTTGCCCTGGGTGCCCTTGCCCGCGCCTGGGGCTCCGAATAGGAGCACGGTCTGGTACTTGCTCGCCACGGCTTTAGTCTCCACTGGCCTTGCGTCGGCAGTCACTCGCTGGCGCCCCGTTAGGGCCTCATCGGCCCAGCGAAGCTCATGATAAACCCAAGACCAGCCCCAACCCACCGTTCAGGACGATTCTGACGACCAAGCGGTGCATAAAAACCCCCGGCATCGAGCCGGGGGCTGGGTCTGCTCGGGTTACGAAAGTCTTGCCGGGCCGGTCTGGCAGGCGGTCTGGCAGCCGGATCAGCCCGTCGCGATGACTTCCTGAGCGATGCTCGGCGGCATCGGGCGGTACTCGTAGAACTCCATCGAGTTGCTCGCCCGGCCCTGGGTCAGGCCTCGCAGCACCGTCGTGTAACCGAACATCTCGCTCAGCGGCACCTCGGCGGTGATGAGCTTGACGTTGTCGCGGTCCTCGGTGTCCACGATCATCCCGCGCCGGCTCGACAGGTCGCCCGTCACGTTACCGATGTAGTCCTCGGGGACCGTTACCACGACCCTCATGATCGGCTCGAGCAGCACGCTGCCCGCCTTGCCGACCGCGTCACGCAGCGCCAAACGGGCGGCCTGCTCGAAGGCTATCTGGCTCGAGTCAACATCGTGAACCGAGCCGTCGATCAGCTCCACAAGCACGTTGATCAGCGGGTACGCCGCCGAGATACCGCCAAGAGCGGTGTCGCGAGCGCCCTTCTCGACCGAGGGGATGAACTCCTTGGGAATCTTGCCACCGATAATCGAGTTTTTGAACCCGATCTGGTCCTTGAACTTGATCTCCTGCGCCACGGCTTCTTCCGCGGTCATCGGGCTGACGTTGATCGTCACGTCGCCGAACTGGCCCCGACCACCCGTCTGCTTCTTGAACAGGCCACGCACTTTCTCCGCAGAGCCGCGGATCGTCTCGCGGTACGACACACGCGGGCGTCCGACCTCGACACCGATCTTCATGTCGCGGAGCAGCTTGTTCTTGATGATCTCAAGGTGCAGTTCGCCCATGCCCGAGATGATCGTCTGGCCGGTCTCCTCGTCGAACTGAGAGCGGAACGAGGGATCCTCGCGTTTGATTGACGCCAGCGCCTCAGAGAGCTTCCGCTTGTCGTCCGCCGTGTTCGGCTCGATCGACATGCTGATCACCGGCTCGGGGAAGTCCATCCGCTCCAGAATAATGGCGTTGTCCGGGTCGCACAGCGTGTCGCCCGTCACCGAGTCCTTGATCCCGACCACCGCCACGATGTTGCCCGAGCCCACCACGTCCAAAGCCATGCGGTCCTTGGCGTGCATCTCAAAGATGCGGCTGGCGATCTCGCGCTTGCCGTTCACCGGGTTGAGCAGACGCGTGCCCTTCTTGAGTTCACCCGAGTACACCCGCATGTAGGTCAAATCGCCGTGCGAGTCGCTCACGACCTTGAACACCAGAGCGCTGAACGGGGCTTCGTCGGTGAGCTTGCGCGTCAACTTCTTCTCGGGGTCGCGCGGGTCGGTGCCCTCGACGTCCGGCACCTCGGTCGGGTTGGGCAGATAGTCGATCACGCCGTCGATCAGGCGCTGCACGCCGATGTTGCGAAGAGCCGAGCCACAGAACACCGGGTAGCACTCGCGGCTGAGCGTGCCCTTGCGGATCGCCGCCTTGAGGTCGTCCATCGTGATCGAGTTCTCGTCTTCGAGGTACCGCTCCATCAGGGTGTCATCGAGCGACACAGCCTGCTCGACCAGCTCGTGGCGGTACTTGGCGGCCTTGTCCGCGAACTCGGCCGGAATCTCTCTTTCGGTGACCTTCTCGCCCGCGTCGCCCTCAAAGATGTACGCCTTCATCTTCATCAGGTCGATGATGCCCGCCAGCTCGTTGCCGTGGCCAATCGGGATCTGCACCGCGATCGGGTTGGCGCCAAGACGCTTGCTGATCGACTTGTAGCTGAAGTCAAAGTCCGCGCCGAGCTTGTCCATCTTGTTGATGAAGCAGAGCCGCGGCACCTTGTACCGGTTGGCCTGACGCCACACTGTTTCGGACTGCGCTTCTACGCCCTCTTTGCCATCGAACACCGCGACCGCGCCGTCGAGCACGCGGAGCGAACGCTCGACCTCGATCGTGAAGTCCACGTGCCCGGGGGTGTCGATCAGGTTGATCTTGTAGTCGTCGCCGTCCTTGATCCACGGGCAGGTGGTGGCCGCCGACTGGATCGTGATCCCGCGCTCCTGTTCTTCCTGCAGGAAGTCCATCGTCGCCGTGCCCTCGTGAACCTCGCCGAGTTTGTAGTTCTTGCCCGTGTAGAACAGAATGCGTTCGGTCACCGTGGTCTTGCCCGCGTCGATGTGCGCACAAATGCCGATGTTACGGATAAATCTGAGATCAGTGGCCATCGCTTGGTCGTCCTCGGTGATCGCCCTGCCGATCGTTCGGCGTCGTGGGCATTGGGTCGGCTCAGCCGACCGGTTAGGGTCTGAAATCGATCGAGCCCGTGAACTCGGGCCCTTCAACTTGAACTGCGCCTCGAACGCCCGAGGCAGCAGATGAATTCGTGCGGCTTTACGAAGAGATCGGGCGCGAACAAACCGCGCCCTCGGCACGCCCCTGCCGGGAACGCTCAGTGACGCGGTGTTTCGTCGTCGTCTTCGGCCATGGAGGCAGCCTTCGCCAGCGGGCGTGGTGGCACGAGTACCCATGAGTCAGGGCCCCGGACCTCGGGTGCGTAAGGAACCCTCGATCGTTCGTCGCGTAAACCGCTTTATCAAGTCCCCCGGCCAACTAGGGGCCTCATCACCGTCCGTCGAAGGCATCGGCTCAGCCGCCCGCTATCCGCCGCCGCCCGCTGGCTCATCTTCAGTTGCCCGGATGGCCCGCTTCGCCCGGCGAACGCGATCGTCCGAAAGCCGCACCACCGGGTCCAGCACCAATTTCTCATCAATCGCCAGGCACCGCTGAGCCCACTCGGCGGCCGATGCCGAGTCGTCCATGCTCTCGGCCAGCTCAAATCGCGACCAAGCGAACGACAGGCCGTGGGGGTCCAGAGCGGCTCCCCCTTCAAGCGCCCATGCCACCACATCCGCATCGGCGTCGTACCCAGTCCGTTCCCACCGGCCCCGGGCCGCCAGCGCTAAGGCGTTGTACCCCGCCGTGCGCTCAGGCCACCGATCCACCGCTCGCTGGGCAGTCTCGATCGCCGCCAACTCATACGGCCCAGGGTCCAAGCCCAACTCCCTCGCCAGACCTGCTGAAGCCATTTGCAGCGATGCCAACTCCCGCAGCGTGCTCAGCGGTTGGCCGCCGCGATTGGCCGCCTGCTCCAACTCCCGTGCCGATTCGATGACCGCAGAGAACCGCGCCCTTGCCAGCAGTTCAGCCAGCCCAGTCTCCCTTGCCAGCCCAAACTGTTGACGCAAACCGGATTGGACCGCCGCCACCCGCTCAGGGTCGGGCTCGCTTGCTGGGTCGAGTTCCTGCGCTAGCCGGGTGACCTCGGCGATCGTCCGCGATGCCTGCCGCTGGTGGGCCTCCCATGCGCGCACCGGGCCGAGGGCTTGCCATCCGATCAGCCCGCCGAGAGCCGCGACGCCAAGAATCGCCGCGATGGCCAGCAGCGGTGCCCCCGCGCGGGGTTCGGATTCGTCCCGGCTTGCCGCCGCCCCAATCAGGCACGCTGCCCACGCCACCGAACCGGGCGTCGTAAGGACCATCTCAATCTGCGCGTGCGCCAGCACCAGCAGGCCCGCGCCCGCCAAGGCCGTGCGCACGCCAGCGTCACTCGTGAACCGCACGATTCCGTACGCGGCTGCTAACGCCACAAGCCAGACCAGCGTCAGCCGCGACACCGCCGAGATCATCAGAAACGCCCCGCCCGGTATGCCGCGAGCGATAGGCCATTCCTCGTGCCACACGTTCCACGCCAGCACGCACGCGAGCGTCGCGCCAGTCCAGATCATCGCCGTGCGCGCATGGAACGTGGGCTCGGCCCGATCGCTCAATCTGCCAAGCCGCCTTGCGATCGAGACCGCCGCTGCCACAAGCAGTCCCGCCCATGCGAGACCCGCAAGCCCGAGCGTCGCGAGCCAATCCGCCAGCACGCTGTGCGGGCTTGTCACCTGCTCGGGGCTCAGCTCTGGCTTGGCGAGCAGGTACGCCGACTGGAACCCGTCCGGCCCCACACCCAGCAGCGGTGCATCCATGAAAATCCGCGCCGCGCCTTGCAGATAGAACCACCGAAAGCGCAGGCTAAGTTCGCCGAGTGCATCGCCCGCCAGTCCTCGAGCGACCACCGCGACCAATGGCAGCGCCAACGCCGCCAGCCCGATCCACCACAGCGCCCAGTCCCGCTGTCTGCCCAGCCACGCCGTCGCGAGCAGCGCCGCGCTGAGCACCAACGCGCCAGCCGGCCCCTTGGCGATCGACCCGCCCTGCACCGGACCCGCGAGCACCAATGCGATGCTGCCTCCAGCTATCGCGGCGAGCCCCAGCATCGCGGCCTTGCCAGCGCGGCCCTCGGCGGCCTTCATCGGTGCCCACCCATCACGCAGCGCGACCGCCGATGCCAATCCCGCAGCCAGCACCAGCGAGAAGTACACGTTGGTAAGCCCGAGCCACCCAGTCGCGTCCGGCTGGTTCAGCCGCCTCTCAAACGCCAGTGCCTGAGGAGAGCCGATGCTCATGCCCTGGGCGGCCAGCATCGCTTCGCGGTTGGCTTTGAAGTTGGCCACGGTCGCTGGGTGCTCGATGAGCACCTGCATCAGCCCCTTGACGATGAGCACAAGAACGGCGCACAAGAGCAGGCCAGCGACCGCTCGGCGAACGACTGGATCGCGCGCTGCGTGCCAGACCGCGACCGCGCCAACGATCGCGCTGGTCCACGAACCGCCGAGCCGAAGCGCCTCGATGGTGAGCCCATCGATCAACAGACTGTGCGCGAGTGCTATTGCTCCGCCGGCCAGAGCAAGCAGCACGATGCCGAGGTGAACACGCCTGCCCAGCCGATGCTCGCACCACAGCAGCAGCGCCGAAGCCATGAGCGTTAGCGCATCGAGCACCAGAGAAGCCGTCGGTCCCATCCCGACCTCGGGCGGCACCTGCACCAGCGGGTTGAACCCAAAGCCGGGCGTCGGCTCGTGGCTCACCACCAGCCGTGCGAGCACGCCGAGCAGCACACCGCCCAGCGCGATCCAGCGGAACGCGCTCACGATGGATTCCCGCCTGATGAACTGCCCCGTTCAAACGCGGCCAGAAGCACCAGCAACAGGCCCGTCTGCACGCCGATGAGCCAAGCGCCGCGCGCATCGGCCTGCGCCAGCAGCATGCCCGCGATGCCCGTCGCGCCCGTCAGGCCGATGATGAGTCCGACCGCGCCGGGCCTCGAAAGCCCTCGCTTGACCAAACGGTGCGAGAGGTGCTGAAGATCGCCCACCATCGGGCTCTTGCCCTGGCTGAGTCGAACCGCGACCACACTCACGAGATCGTACAACGGCACCGCAAGCACGACCAGCGGCATGAGCGCCGCATGCAGCCCGCCGGTACCAAGGACTGGATCGACATACGTCGTGCGCACCGTCAAGAACGCGAGCAGCAAGCCGAGCACGAGCGAGCCGCCGTCACCCATGAACAGCTTTGCAGGGGGTCGATTGAGTGCTCCAAAGCCGAGCACCGCTCCGATGAGCAGCGCCAGCACCGCCGATACGAACCACTGCCCGCCTGTCAGCGTCGTGACCAAAAAGCACGCGCCAGCGACCGCCGCCACACCCGCTGCGAGCGCATCCATGTTGTCCAGAAAGTTCATCGCGTTGATGACAGCCAAGAACCACAGCACGGTGATCGCGATGCTCAGCCATGATCCGCCCACGTGCGCATCCAGCAGCATGAGCAGCCGGGTTTCGGGGCTCAAGAGCGTCAGCCCCAGCGCGACCATTGTCATCACCCCGAGCTTGATCCTCGGCCCCAAAGGCTTGCGGTCGTCCACGAGCCCGAGTGCGTGCAGCACCAGCACCGCTGCGAGCAGTGCCCACGCCTCGGCCCCGCGCTCAGCGAGCCCGGCAAGGTGCGCCCGGAGCGCCTCGGGAATGGCCGCCGACTCAATCGGTAGCAGTTGCAGCGCCACCAGCAGCGCTGCGATCGGCGCGACGATGGCGAGAGTAATAGCGATGCCGCCTGTGTTGGGCACCGCTCGCGGGTCGGCCTTGACCTGGCCGGCGACGCCCTGGCTATCGAGGTGCCCGAGCTTGTGGCCAGTTCGCACAAGCACCGCCGAGCCAGCCAGCGCCAGCACAAACGAGACCGCGATCAGTGAGAGGATCAGCCCGACCATGGCGCGAGTCTACGAGCCTTCCGCTGTTCGTGAGGCGTTGCGTGCTCGCGAACCGAACACCCGGCGAGAGATCGGCCACACCGACCAGAGCAGGACAAAACCCGCGTTGGCGATCACGCCCATCCAGACCACCCGCAAGGGCCACGGCCCGAGCCGGTCGATCAGCGTCGGCGATGACATACGCACATCGCCCACGAAGCCGTAGTTCGCCCTGTGCGCGCTGAGCAGGTGGTTGATCCCCATCATCGCGGCGATGTACCCGACCCCGATCACCATCACCGTGAGCAGGTCGCGCAGGCTCGGCCGGTAGCCAAGCACCACCAGATCGATGACCGCGTAGCCCACGATGATCGCGTGGCTCACCCAGAAAATCCAGAACTCGAAGCTCTCCGGCCCGAACCGAACGATCGGCGTGATGAACGCCTGCGTCGACAAGCCGAACCCGAAAAAATACACCAGCGCCCGAAGCACACGCCATCGGGTCAGCATCGCGAGCGGCGCGAGAAACCCCGTGATGTCGCAGATCTGGAGCGGCAGGCTGGTGCCCCAATGGAACGCCGAAGGCCTGCAAAAATACCAGGTGTTGATGCACTGCCAGACCAGCCCGAACACGCCAAGCCCGAGCCTTAGCCGGTCGTGCGCACGCGGCGAGTTGTACCGCCGTCCTATGAAGCAGACCGCTGCCACCGCCAACGTGCACGCGAGCACGGCTGCGCCGTGGGTCACGGTGAACGGGGCGAAGGTTCTCTCGCTTGCGAGGGCGAGCATGGTCAGGCGGTGACCCGTTCGTGGCGGAGCTGGCCGCACGCCGCCGCGATGTCTCGGCCTCGGCTGGCGCGGATGTGCGCGTTGACGCCCCGATCACGCAGGATGCCCTGGAATGTGCGCACGTCCTCGTCTGTGGGCCGCTTGAAATCGATGCCCTTGACCTCGTTGAGCCGGATCAGGTTCACGTTCGCCCTGAGGCTCTTGGCGACCTTGGCCAGCTCGCGGGCGTGCTCGGGCCGATCGTTCACCCGGCCGATGAGCGTGTACTCAAGCGTGATCTCGCGCCCGGTCTTTCGATACCAACTGTCGCAGGCATCCAGCAGTTCCTCGATGGTTGTGTACTCGGCCCAGGGGATAAGCCGGCGGCGGATCGCGTCGGTCGGTGCGTGCAGCGACAGCGCGAGCGTGACCGGCAGATCGAGCTGCTCAGCAAGCCGTTCGATCGCTTTGGGCAGGCCCACGGTCGAGATCGTCACCTTGCGAGCGCTGATGCCCATGCCCCAAGGCGCCGTCAGCGTGCGCACCGCATGAACCACGTTGGCGAAGTTGGCCAGCGGTTCGCCCATGCCCATGAACACGACGTGGCTGATTCGGCCCACGCCTTCGAGCCGGCCAAGCCGCCACGCCTGCTCAACGATGCGCCCCGCAGACAGGTTGCCGTCAAGCCCGCCCATGCCCGAGGCGCAGAACTTGCAACCGACCGGACAGCCCACCTGCGAGCTAACGCACGCGGTCCGCCGCTTGGGGGCGCCCGAGTCGGCCTCGTCGTGCGATGGAATCATCACGCACTCGGTCTGCCGCGATGTGTCGTTGCAGCTCTCGCCCCCGAGGATGTTCAGGCTTGTTCCAGCGCGGGGCGATGTATGGTCGTCCCACTGCACAAGGAGCTTCTGCGTTGCATCACTTGCGACCTGGTGCGCCACCGTCTCGCCGCTGAGGAACGTCATCTCGCTGGCGAGCAGATCGCGGTCGCGTGCCGAGAGGCTGGTCATCAAGGCTGGGTCAGCCACGCCCTTGACGTACACCCACTCCATGAGCTGTTTGGCGCGGAACGCGGGCATGTCGTGGCGCTCGCACCAATCGGTCAGCGAGTCCGGCGTGTGGTGAAAGAAGTGGTTGGTGGGGTAGTTCAAGCGGTGCTCGTTGGGCTTCAAGAGTAGAACAAGGATGAGAGTCGAACTGTCAGCGGGAGGAAGCAGAAATGCTCAGCGGCACCGTGCCGTAGAGATCGGCTGTGACATCCGGCAGGCCCACGCGGATGGGCTTGTCGTGGCCGGTGATGCCACGGTCCTTCATGATCCTGCGGAGCGCTCCGGGCAGCGCAAACGCCGCGTCCTCCTCGGCGACAAGCCGGGTCTCGATCGTCGCGCCGAATCGCTCAACCAGGTGTCGGCACAGACCCGCGACCAGATTCTCGGGGGCTGAGGCGCCCGCGGTAACGAGCACGGTCTCCTCGCCGGTCGGGAACCACGCGGGGTCGATCTCGCTGACATCGTCGATCAGGTGCGCACCGGTGCCCGCGGTGCGGGCGATCTCGGTCAAGCGTTTGGAGTTGGAAGAGTTGGTCGATCCGATCACCAGCACCAGATCGCAATCACCCGCGAGCGTGCGCACCGCGTGCTGGCGGTTGGTCGTTGCGTAACAGATATCCTCGCTCGGCGGGGACTTGATCTCGGGGAATCTCGCCTTGAGCGCATCGATTATCACTGCTGCGTCGTCGGTGCTGAGCGTGGTCTGCGTCAGGTAGACCAGCATGGCCCGGTCGTCGACTTTCAGATGCTCGATGTCGGCGACGGTCTCGACCACCTGCGTGGCGGCCTCGGCCTCGCCACGAGTGCCGATGACTTCCTGATGGTCGGCGTGCCCAACCAGCAAAATCTGGTAGCCCTGCCTCGAATACCGGATCGCTTCCGCGTGCACCTTGGTCACCAGCGGGCAGGTCGCATCGATCGCGGTCAGGTTTCGCGCCTCGGCTTGCTTACGGACCTGCGGGCTCACGCCGTGCGCGCTGAACACGACGATCGAGCCTTCGGGAATCTCATCGATGCGTTCGACAAACACCGCCCCGCGGTCGCGGAGTCGGCTCACGACGTGCTTGTTGTGCACGATCTCGTGGTAGACGTAGACCGCCGAGCCCTCGTAGAGGTCGAGCACCCGGTCCACGACATCGATCGCCATGCGGACGCCGGCACAGAAGCCCCTCGGATTGGCAAGCACGATTCTCATCTGTGGGCAGGTAGCAAAGGGTCTCTGGGCCGTCTTACGGCTGGCCGTCGGCAAGGTTCACTGCTAAGCGTAGGGGCGGCCGCCGCCAACCGATGGCGTGAACTGTATCCTATCAAATAACGAACAAACAATGTTCTAGTGGCCAACCGCGGTTTTGATGCAAGCTTCGCGCAGCGTCGGCTCAAACGTGGCAACCAGTGCACAGGCCTGAACCTCGCCGAGCGTTTTGCCAAAGAGTGCTGGCGCACGCTTCGCAGGGCAAGCCTGTCAATTGCGCACGGGCGGCGTGTGCGTCGCAGATGGCCGTTCTTGTGCTGTTCGTGCCAGCGCACAGCGAGGTATAGTGGGGCCTCAGTTGGCCCGGGCAGAGGCGCTCACTCTGAGCGGGGGCCAGCGGGATTCGGGAGGCTTGGCTGATGGGTTCGGTTCGACCGTGGCAGATCGTGCTGTTTGCAGCCGCGTTGATCGCGCTGGGCTTTGGCCTGTACATGTCGCTCAACAACCCGAACAAGGTGGACCGGGCGAGCTCGATCTTCTTGGTCGACACGCAGACCGCTGAGCTGTTCGAATACGACTTTGACGGCAAGCGGCGCGCGGTGGTCATCCCCGCCGTCCACCCCGAGACCGGCGAACGCACGCTGTACCGCGCGCACAAGTTGGACGACGGCAGCTGGGAGCTCGACGGTCGTGACTTGAACTACCTGTACGACGAAGAAAACCTGAACGACGCCTTCGATCTTGAGAACCAGAAGGTTGAGCCTTCAAACCCGGATACACCCAAGCGCATGTCGCGGAGCGATGTGAAGAAGCACCTAGGCGGCTAACGGAGAACGATGATGCAACGGCGACCCACCCGCAGTACCCCACGCGCCTTCACGCTGATCGAATTGCTCGTGGTGATCGCGATCATCGCTCTGCTGATCGGTATCCTGCTGCCTGCTCTGGGCCAGGCCCGCGAGGCGGCAAGGAGCCTTGTGTGCAGTTCCAATCTTCGTAGTCTGGCTCAGGGCCAGCAGTTCTACATGACGGACAACGAGGACATTGCCGCAGGGCCAAACACCAGTGGATTGACGGGCCTGCTTAAGGTGGCAACCGGGGAGGTTGCTTCACCAGCCGTTCTCTTCACGGGAGAGACTTCGAGTGTGACGCCGGTGTCGACCCCCGACTGGATCAGCCCCACAATCGGCGACTCAGCGGGGTTTTCGTCTAATCGTGCGGTGCGCCACGCTCAGATCTTCAACGACCTTGGCTGCCCGAGCGCCATCGTTGACAACGACACGCTCTTTGGCCGCACGCAAGACATCAACGACTTTGATCGTGTGCTCAACAACCAGGGGTACCGTCAGATCAGCTACTTGGCGCCCGGCACGATGCTGACATTTGGACGCGATAAACGATCGAGCGTCATTAGCCAAGTGGCATCCAGGTATGGCTTCGGCACTATTGGAAGCTTTCTCATGGGTGACCCGGGCGATGGGAATCAGGTAACGAAGCCATCCGGATACACGCCGCGTCTCGATCAGATCGCAACCCAGCCGGGGAGCAAGGTGCTCGCCTCCGATGGAACCCGCTACTTCGACTACCGCAGCAATGTGCTCGACTTCGATATTAACCCGACGCCAGGGAGCTTTGGCAGCTTCACCCACTCAGGGCCGATCTTTCATAATGGTCGCGAGTACGGCAGGGGTCTCAGTGATGCCAGAGGTCGCGATGACCACATCCGCTTGAGCGCCCGCCACAACGATCTCGGCATGAACGTCGCTTACTGGGATGGCCACGTTGGCGGCATGAAGATGGCGGAAGCTTGGGAGAATCCCAACCCTTGGCATCCCTCTGGTTCGGTGTTCAACGGCCGATCGGCAACGCCTGAATCCGTTCAGTTCATGAGCGAAGCTGGCACCGACAAGATCTGGTGAGCTTCGCGAACCGGCCGATCGCTCCTAGTCTTGGGGCATGGACGACACCACCCAAGCGGCGGCCCAGTGGCTCAAGGAGCATGAGGCCGATTCGGTTCAACGGCTCTGCGACTGGCTGAAGATCCCGAGCATCAGCACCGACCCCGCGTACGCGGGCGACTGCGAGAAGGCCGCGCAGTGGGCGGCCGATCGGCTGCGCGAGGCGGGGCTTACGGTTGAGGTATTGCCAACGGGCGAGCCCGCTGGCACCGGCAGACCGGCGGTGGTGGCGCACGCGAAAGGCGATCCGAGCTACGCGGGGCCGCACGTGCTTTTCTACGGGCACTATGACGTGCAGCCCGCGGACCCGATCGAGCTGTGGGACAGCGGGCCGTTCGAGCCCAAGGTGATCACGGACAGCGGCCCGGCCCGCGTGGTCGCGCGCGGCGCGAGCGACGACAAGGGGCAGGTGGCGAGCTTTCTGGAGGCGCTCCGCGCGGTGCAGGCCACGGGCGGCGGGCCAGCGGGAGGGATCAAGCTCACGGTGCTGATCGAGGGCGAGGAAGAATCGGGCTCGGAAAACCTCGAAGCGTTCGTGCGCGACAACGAGGACCGGTTCGGCCAGTGCGACCTGTGCCTTATCAGCGATACCGCGATGCTGGCGCGCGGCAGGCCCGCGATTACCTACGGCGTGCGGGGGCTCGCGTACACGCAGATCACCCTCCACGGCCCGGATCAGGACCTGCACTCGGGCGTGTGGGGCGGCAAGGTGCCCAACCCGCTGAACGAGCTAAGCAAGGTGCTCGCCCAGCTGTGGGACGACAAGCGGCGGGTGACCATCCCCGGCTTCTACGACGACGTGCGCACGATCACGGACGACGAGCGCGCGGCCTGGAAGGCGCTGGGTGTTGATGCAGCGGCTGCACTCAAAGGCATCGGCCTTGGCCCGGAGGGAGACGTGGGGGAGGCTGGGTTTACTGCGCTCGAGCGCGAGTGGGGCAGGCCGACGTGCGATATCAACGGCATCTACGGCGGGTACATGGGTACGGGTGCCAAGACGGTGATCCCGGCCAAGGCGTCGGCCAAGGTGAGCTTTCGGCTGGTGGCGGACCAGGACCCGCAGGGGGTGGTGGATTCGTTCTTTGCGTGGCTCGATGCGCGCACGCCGCCGGGGTGCAGGTGGGAGAAGCTGGACCTCGGCGTTGGCGGGCCTGCTTCGATCCGGGCGGACGACGAGCGGCTTGGTGTGATCGCCAAGGCGATGGAAGAAGCTGCGGGGGTGGCGCCGGCGCTCATCAAGAGCGGCGGCTCGATCCCGCTGGCGGCGCTGCTCAAGCGGACGCTGGGGATGGACACGTTCTTCGTGGGCTTCGGGCTGGAAGACGACCGCATCCACAGCCCGAACGAGAAGTTCGAGCTCGAGTGCTTCCATCTCGGTTGCCGAACGCACGTGCATCTGTTCGAGGCGTTCAGGCGGTCGGGGCGAGGAGAGGATTGAGCGATGACCAGCAGCGATGCGAGCATGCCCGCCGTCGAGATTCCTGAATGGGTTCACGAGATGCGTGCCAGGCAGCGGCGCATCGGCACCCGGGCTGTGTTCGACGAGATGGTCGGCACGTGCAGGCAGCGCGTCATCCGCGAGCAGTGGGTCGATCTGTGGGATGTGCCCCTCGTCCCAAGCCACGAGGAGCTTTCGGGGCTGAAGGTGCGTTCGCCTCGCAAGCTCAAGTTCGAGCGGCCGCCCAGCAAACAGGCAGAGTGCGTCGGGTTTGATGACCGGGGCAGGGTGGTGCTGGTCGAGAGCTGGACTTCGCTCGCACTCGATAAGGGCGAACAGTGCGTAGCGTGCGAGTGCAGGCTGCACAACCGGGACACCACCGAGATCGTCCGGTACCAGCATCGTTCATCGCCCGAGTCACCGGCCACCCGATGGCTGCAGTGGGAGGGCGATCCTCAGCGGCTGGTACGCGAACGATCCCTGTCATTTCGCGGGTCTTATCTCTCAGCGTCAGAAGTCAGCTACTCGTGGTTGGGCGGGCCAAGCCCAAGGCCTGAACGCGAATCAAGCTGGAGCGCCGAGTGGAAGATCCACGAGCGCATAGCCGGTGCTCCTGTGCCACCCGAGTTGAAGCAACTGACGACCAGTGAGAGTAGCTATGAGTATGATGGAGAGGGTCTGCTGCGGGTGAACGGGCAGTTGCTCGATACATGGCCCGTGTTCCCGCGTGAGATGGGGTACCGCCAGCCGGGGGATGAGTTTGTGGAGTACCGGCGACTACCTAAGGGCATCAAGTTCAAGGAGCTTGAAGCCAAACTCGAATCAGCGCTGGTGGTGGCCGCGGCTGGGCAAATCAAGCTGCTAAAACTGACCGAGCCCCTCTATGGGATGCTGGTGGTGTACACGCGGGAGGGGGCGGTCGTTCCACCGTTCCTCGCGATCGGTCTTGACTGCCACCGTCATACGATCGTCGAGCGGCTCGGCAAGAGAGCATCCGAGGAACTCTGGATCCCGGCTGAACTGATACAAGGCGAAGGCCGGATCTCAGCGATTAACTTGGATACTGACCCTGAGGTCGCGGAGTTGTGCGCGCTTTACGAGCAGTTCCTCGAGGCGAAGCGTGATGTTGAGCCCGGTGTGCGGTTGTGTCGCAAGGTTGCCAAAAGGCTGATGGAGTACGATTGGAGCGGGATGCTCTGCACCACGGACGACTTCATCGTGCGAGCAGACGATCTCGATGGCGGGGACGACCCAATGAAAAATCTCAAGGCGAGCGTTCCCAAGGAGTTGGTGCAGCGGCTACGGAAGGCGGGGCTCCACTAAACCCTCGGGCCAGGTTCACGCGGCCCGTTTGGTCTGCTCTGGGCCGGCGGCATCCGCGGGCTCGGCCTCTGGCGGGGGCACCATGCTGTCCTTGTCGGGGTCGCCGAAGATGGACGAAGCGTCCCCGTCGGGGTCGTACCCCGAATAGAGAGCCTTCAATCGGCGGAGATGCTGGTTGCGGAGCGTGATGACATTCACCTTGAACTCGTGAAGCTCCGTGTAGTGGGCAGCGGAGACGGCGGCGATGTAGAGCACGCCCATCGCTGAGGCCAGGCCGACCACGGCGAGTGCCAGTTGAGCCCAGGTCGGGAGATCAAGGATCGCGTGCATGGTGGTGGGATCGGCTGGGCGGGGGGCTGAATCCAGCCCGAGCGTTGGCACTACACTGCAAAGGATGACTTTCTCGGACGCGAGCAACCGGTGGGGGCAGTGGGCGGCGTGGCTGCTGGCAGCTGTTGCGTGCGCGATGCTGGCGGGGCCAGTTCGCGGGCAGACGGACCTGCTCGGAGCGGACGCAGCGAGCGATGCGCCGATGCAACTCGACCCCGTGCGGATCGATCTTGAGAGCTTCGGCATCGGGGGCGTGGTGCGGGCGGGCTCGTGGTGCGGGATAAGGCTCTCCATCACGGAACAAACCAGTGAACGCCGAGAGGTGATCGTCCGACTCGGATTGCCCGATGCCGACGGCGACCTGAGCGAGTACCGCACGGTGGTGTCGACCAATCCGGGCGTGCGTCAACCCGTCACGTTGTACGCGCGGATTCCCTCGGGCTTCACGGGCGACCCGACTCCGATCGTGGGCGTGTACGAAGCGCTCGAAGGCGGTGGCGGTACCGGGGCGCTGGGGTATCGCGAGGGCGAACTGATCGCCCAGCTTCGGCTGCCGAGATCACCGGTGACGGACTCGGTGCTGCTCGCGGGCCAGGGCGCGATGATGGTCGTTGGCAATCGCACAATGGGGCTCGATGCGTACAGCGACGGCATCGACGCGCAGAGCTCGTTCATGCCTTTCGGGCACGAGCAGGCACGCGTCATTCGCGGGGTATCGCCCGCGGATCTGCCCGATCGGTGGTTCGGGCTGTCGCCTTACGCAGAAGTCATCTGGAGCGAGGGCAGCCCGGTCGGCGTGAGCCTCGACCAAGCGCGCGCGCTGCGGGAGTGGGTGCAGCGGGGCGGGCATCTGGTGGTGGTGCTGCCGGTTGTGGGCAACGACTGGCTGGCGCTTGAGAACCAGGAGTTGGCGTCGCTGCTGCCAAGGGTGAGCATCGAGCGGCGTGAGTCGCAGCCGGTCGCTGACTACATGCCGATGCTGGCGGTAACGCCCGATGTGCTGCTGCGCAGGCCGATCACGGTGCATGCTCTGGACCCGCTGGCCGAGGCGGAGCCACGAGAAGCGATGACGATTCTCAGCGGTCCTGACGGCCGCGCGGTCGTGAGCCGGCGGCTGGTGGGCGTTGGCGCGGTGACGCTCGTCGGGCTGGACCTGCCGGGGCTTGAGGCTCGGCGTGGTTCACCGAGTGCGACGAATTTTGTGCCGCAGAACAGTGTCTCGCCGGGCGTGCCCGAGGCGGATGTGTTCTGGCACCGCGTGCTTGGTCGGCGCGGGGCGCTGCTGAGCAAGGCGGGCGTGGAAGAGTACAACCGCAGGCCCAACTCGGCCGAGATCAGCAACCGCACGTTCTCGTGGGTGGACAGCGACGTCGGGGACGAGATCAATTTGACGGGTCAGGCGGCGACGGGCGTGCTGCTTGGCATTGCGGTGTTCGCGTTGTACTGGCTGATTGCTGGACCGGGCGGGTTCTTCGGGCTCAAGAGCCGTGACCTGACTCGGCACGCGTGGGTCGCGTTCGTCGGCGCGGGGCTTGTCTTCACGGGCCTTGCGTGGGGCGGCGCGTGGGCGATCAAGCCCAAGGCGCTCACGTTCGATCACCTGACGTTCCTCGATCACGTCTACGGCGAGCGGCTGCAACGCACGCGCACCATCGCGAGCATGATGATCCCGGCGTACGGCGAGGCGACCGTCGAGGTGGGCACCGACGCCGAGCTCGCCGTCGGGGGCCGGGGCCGGTACACGCACGTTGTTTCGCCCTGGGAGGCGAGCGACGGCACGGCGCGCACGGGCGGGGTCGGTTTCCCCGATTCGCGCGGCTATCCGATCGATAGCAGAGCGCCCAGCAAACTCACCTTCCCCGCGCGATCGACGGTCAAGCAAGTCGAGATGGAATGGCTCGGCGGAATGGACTGGCAGGGCATCAGGCCCATGCCCCTCGAAGCCGAGGACTTCGGCGTGGTCCGCCGTGCGATCGACCCGACCAAGAGCACGCTCGAAGGCGTGCTGAGTCACAACCTGCCGGGCGAGTTGACCAACGTGCATGTGTTCGTGGTCGAGCGTCAGCAGCCATTGGCATTGACCTCACGGGTCGGCGCGAAGTTCGATGATCCGACCGGCCGCCTGCTCGCGGTCGGCTCGGCCTACGCATTGGCCCAGCCGTGGCCATCCGGCGAGACACGGAGCCTCACCCAGCTCACGACCCGAGCACCGGGTGCGGTGAGGTCGGACCTTGGTCTGTTGATGACCAACATGACCAAGCGGCCCAACCTCGGACTCGGCGATTTCAGCGCCCGGCCCACGCAGGGGGCGCTCGATCAACGCCTGATCGCGATGAGCTTCTTTAACCAGCTCGATCCGCCGAACTTCTCGACGACGCAGAATCGCGGCCCGGCGCTCATGCGCCGTGCCAATTCGCAGACGCTCGACCTGTCGCGATGGTTCACCCAGCCGTGCGTGGTCGTGATCGGCATGCTGGAGATCGAAGGCAAAGAAAGCTGCCCGACGCCCTTCCGTGTGCGGATCAACGGGCAGGTGCGCACGCCGCAGGTGCGCGGCCGAACGCTCGTGCGGTGGGTGTACCCGCTTGGAGAACTGCCGCCGGTGTTTCCCAATACAGGCAGTGCCCCTGAGGGTGGCGCCGGTGCGCCCGACGCAAATGGTCCGTGATGATGCCGTGATGGCGAGGAGTATCTGTCCGTGCGCATGATCGAGACCATCAACCTGACCAAACGCTACAACGACCTTGTCGCGCTCGACAGCCTAAACCTCACCATCGAGCAGGGCGACTGCTTCGGGTTCATCGGGCCTAACGGCGCGGGCAAGACCACGACCATCAAGATTCTCGCCACGCTCTTGAAGCCTTCGAGCGGGCAGGCGCAGGTCTGCGGGCAAACGGTCGGCTACCAGAACCGTCAGATCCGCCCGCTCATCGGGTACGTGCCCGACTTCATGGGCGCGTACGAGGACATGGTTGTTATTGAGTACCTGGAGTTCTTTGCCGCCGCGTACAACATCAACGGCGAGCAGCGCCGCCGGGTCGTCGCCGATGTGCTCGAACTGACGGACCTTGGTTACAAGAAGACCGCCGAGGTGAACAGCCTGTCGCGCGGCATGCAACAACGACTGTCGATCGCCCGCGTGCTGCTGCACGATCCCAAGGTGCTGCTGATGGATGAGCCCGCTTCGGGCCTCGACCCCCGCGCACGCATCGAGATCCGCGAACTGCTCAAGGAGCTCAAGCGGATGGGCAAGACCATCCTCATATCGAGCCACATCCTCCACGAGCTGGCCGAGTTGTGCAACGTCGTCGGAATCATCGAGCGCGGCCAGCTCCTGTTCAACGGCCCGGTCAGCGAGATCCTGCGCCAGGCCCGCATCGGCCACGTGATCCACATCGGCATCGCCGAGAAATACCAGGAGGCCGCCGACCTGCTCAGCAAGTTCCCGGGTGTTGACAGCGTGACCATCGCCGAAGGGGGCGACAACGGCAGCGGCGAGCACGCGATGCTGCACGTCGCGTTCCAGCAGGGCCAGGGCCAGAACTTCGCCGACATGCCGAGCATGCTCGTCAACCACGGCCTGCGGATCACGCAGTTCAACGAAGAACCAGTCAACCTCGAGACCGCCTTCATGCGGCTGACCAAGGGCTTGGTGCAGTAGAGGCGTTCGTGGCCGGAACCGCTATGCCCCGCTCGCGGATGGGTAGGTATCGAGGTGCCGCACATGCGACGGACGTTGCCATCTTTCAGGGCGTTGTGTTGGGCCGGGTTTGCCGTGACGGTTACCGTCGTCGGCGTGGCCAAGGCATGCTTGTGGGACTACGACACGCTCAAGGCGGAGGCTGCGGGCCTGCCGGGCATCGTCGAGATCATCACCGGCCGGTTCGACCGGTTCCCGCCGCTGTACTACGAGATGCGGCTGGAGCGGGTGGCGGGCGAGATCGAAGCCGGCGCGACCGATCTCGAGTTGTACGACAACGCAGGTGTGGCGTGTGACCGGCTGGGCCGCTATGACGAGGCCATCGAGTGGATGGCGCGCAAGCTCGCGGTGATCGAAGCTATCGAGTCGGCGGGCGGGGACACCGGCGAGCACCGCTACCGCTATCTCGCCAATCTCGGCACGTTCCATGTGCATCGGTGGCTTGCTGGCGGCGCGGATCGATCCGACATGAGCGATGTGGAGCGCAGTCGGGACCTGATCGCTGAGGCGATCGAGGTGAACCCCGATGCGCACTTTGGCCGAGAGAAGTACCAGCTTCGTGCGATCCTGTGGATCATCGAGCGGCCCGATGAGGAGAGGTGGGGCTGGTACGACTCCACCTCGTTCCTTGACCTCGATGAAGCGGGTGGCGAGAAGCTGCCGCAGTTGGCAAAGTGGGGCGAGGAGCCGGACGAGGCCGTGCAAGGAGTGGCCGGAATGATCTCGCTTGGTGCTGGCTGGGAGAGCGTCGACATGTTCAACGCGCTGGCCGTCGCTCTGACTCGCCGAGATGACAACGTCCTCGGCACGCTTGCGAGGCTGCGCCAACAAGAACTGCTGGATGCCGGAGGCCACTCACTCTGGCCTATTCGCGAAGACGCAGATCTCTACGTCGGTTCGTCGCTCGTGGGAACAACGGCCAACCGCGTTCGCAGCTACTACCCGCGTGCGAGAGCCGAGGCCGACGGCTGGCGAGCCGCACGCCAGCGGTTCATGCTCGATAAGTTGAGCGCGGGGCTGCACCCGGACACCCACGCGGGGTTCTGGGACGATTGGGTCGAGCCGAGCCAGCCTCCAACGCTGCCGGGGCACGGGCCGTACTTCTGGGGTGGCATCATTGCGGCTCTTGGGCTCGCGGCGATCATTATGAGAAAGCAGATCGGCAAGTTTATGACCCGGTTGCGCCGCGAGTCTCCCGTGGTCTCGCAACCATCGCCGGGGGTCTGAGCATCCGGTCCGCCTAACGGGACATCCGGTCGGCCTAATGGCGCATCCGGTCGGCTGGCAGCCGGGCAAGACGCTCGGCCTTCTGCGAGAGACACAACCAGCAAGCAGAGGGGGCTGTGCCACCGCTGCAAGGTGCTCAAGCAGGCCGCTCCCTCACGGCTTTTCCAGCTTCTTCTCCGCCGTCCCTCTTCTCTGTGCTCTCTGTGCCTCTGTGGTGAAACTCCGACTTCTTCTTCTCTTCCTCTCTCCCGCTCCTTGCCTATCTGGCTTCTTCTCTGCCACTCCTCCGCCTTTTGCCCCTCCGCGATCTCCGCGTCTTCACTCCGCGCCTCCGCGTTTTTCTCCCCACCCACCTCCCGCGCGCGCAACTTTGCGTCCCTATCGACCCGGCTCATTGCTCTGGCCGCCCAAGCGACCACAATGCCCACAGGGGGCGAGCATGAACCACGTCGATCACAACCGGCTGCTCGAGGACTACCTCGACCCGGCCGTGACAGAACTCCAGCTCTGCAACTACCACGGCCTCACGCTGGCCGAACTCGCCGAGGCCATCGCCTCGCCCAAGTTCGCCGCAGCACTCGAATCGCTCGAAGCCATCCGCGCTGCGCGCTCCGCTCATCTCGAAACTCGCTTGCGCGCCTCGGCCCGCGCCGGCCTCGCCAGCGTGGTCGACAACGTCGAAGCGCCCGACGAGGCCCGCCGACGCGCTGCAAGCGCGATTCTTACCGACCTTCGCCGCACGACCAGCGCTGCGCAGCCGACTCGCTCAGGTTTGGAGAACCCCCGTCGCAAACGCCCGGTCCGTCGGCCAGTTACCCGCAGCCCCCAGCGCCGCGATCAGCTCTTCGCGCGTGCGGTGGGGCTCAATGATCCTGTCGAGCCAGCCGCGGGCGGCGCCGTGGCGGATGTCCTGCTGCTCGTCGTAGCTCGCGCGAACCGCAGCAAGAATCTGGTCCCGAGTCTCGGGATCGATCTCCTCGCCCTTGCGCTCGCGGCTCTTGGCCTCGATCATCGCGAGCGTGCCGCTCGCCTGTGCTGCACCCATCACGGCGCAGCGCGTGCCGGGCCACGCGAGTGTAAGAAACGGCCCGAACGCCCGGCCGCACATCGCGTAGTTGCCCGCGCCGTAGGAGCCGCCGAGGATGACGACGATCTTGGGCACGATGCAGTTGCTCATCGCGTTGACCATCTTCGCGCCAGCCCGGATGATGCCGCCCTGCTCGCTGTCACGCCCGACCATGAAGCCGGTCGTGTCGTGCAGGAACACGAGCGGGACCCTGCGCTGGTTGCAGTCCATGATGAACCGCGCGGCCTTGTCCGCTGCATCGTCGTAGATCACGCGCGGCATGTTGGTCGAGGTGGTGGGCCCGGCCTTGCCGCCGGGCAGGCTGCGCTCGGTGAGCTTGCCCTGGTTGGCGACGATGCCCACGGGCCGGCCGCCGATATTCGCGTACCCGCAGACGATCGACCGCCCGAAGTCGGCCTTGTACTCGTCGAAGTCGGGCGCGAGCGATTCGTGGCCCTCGGCGTTGGGCATGGTGCGTCCATCGACAAAGCACGCGATCAAATCGAGCACGTCGTACTGCTGGCCGGGCTTGTCAGTGAAGATGCTGTAGACATCGCCCGCATCGCGGACGGGTGGGATGCTGGCAGGCTCGGGCGGGTCTTGCTCGGGGTACTTCTTGATGAGCTCGCGGACTCTGTTGAGGCAGGCCGGGTCGTCGGGTTCTTTGAAGTCGATGGTGCCGCTGATGGCAGCGTGCATGGAGGCGCCGCCGAGTGTTTCGTCGTCGACTTCTTGGCCGATGGCGGCTTTCACAAGCGCCGGGCCGGCGAGGTAGAGCCCGCTGCCCTCGGTCATGAGCAGCGTATCGCAGAGCACGGGCAAGTAGCCGCCGCCAGCGACGCAGTTGCCCATGATCGCGCTGATTTGAGGGATGCCCTCGGCGCTGATGACGCTGTTGAGATAGAAGATGCGACCGAAGTCGTCGGTGTCCGGAAAGACGTCTTCTTGCAGAGGCAGGAACACGCCGGCGGAATCGACAAGGTAGAGCAGCGGCAGGCGGGCCATGCGGGCTACCGACTGCGCGCGGATGATCTTTTTGCAGGTCATCGGGAAGAAGGCACCGGCTTTGACGGTCGCGTCGTTGGCGATGATCATGTGCCGGCGGCCTTGAACGGTTCCGATGCCCGTTACCACACCGGCGGCGGGCGCCCCGCCGTGCTCGGCGTACATGCCGAATGCGGCCCACAGCCCGAGCTCTTGAAAGAACGAGTCCTTGTCGATGGCCGCGTCGATGCGTTCGCGGGCGGTCAGACGGTTTTTGGCGTGCTGGCGTTCGATCGCCTTGGAGCCGCCTCCCTGGCGGATGGCGGCCTCTTGCTCGTTGAACTCGGCGTTGGCCTGCTTGAGGGGGCTGTGCGTGTCGCTCATGGCGACACGGTAGGGGCGGGGCCGATCAGCCGTTGGGGTCGAAGCTCATGAAATCGTCGTACACAGCGGTGCATCGAGCGAGCAGGTCCGCCTGCTTGTCGCGTGTGAGCTGCGCCGCCAGCGCCCGCTGGAGCGACTCGGCGTAAGCGTAGTCGTCCATGGAGGCCGAGCTGCGCCGCCCGCCCATCATGTAGGCATCCTCGAACGCGGATTCATGCACCGATGTGACCACGCCGGTGACGTAGTCGATCTCGGCCTGGTCGTTGCAGGCGGTCTCGTAGACGCTGATCATGGCGTCGCGGTACTCGTTGGAGGCCGTGCCCTTCTGCGAGTACTTCCACGCCACGAAGCCGCCGGCGATGATGAGTGCGAAGATAATACCGCCGATCTTTTCCATGGCCGAAACTCCTTGATGATCTGCCAGAATCCAATGTTGCTCAGAACGAACCCAAGCGTACCAAGGCCCGGGCTGTCGGTGCAAGCGTGTGGAATCAGGCTCAACGCAGATAATCGCCATCGTCCCAGAACTCGAGGGTGGTGGTAATGTCTTCGGTGACGAGGCCAACATGCCCGTCGTGGAAGAGGATGTTCATCCCGTTGCCGTGGCGGGTTGGGTCGATGCGGCGGGTCGTCACGCCGCCGAGGATGGTGCTCGTGCGGTAGAGGTCGTAGAAGATGCTGATGCCGGCGTTGGTTGCGTTGACCCGGTAGTGGCTGCGAAAGTTAACCCCCGTTTCGTCGAGCGTGTATTCAGCGAGGTACGGCGCCTTGGACGTAAACGGCACGCTGATGAGCCGAGTGGGGGGCTTGCTGGTATCGAGCCCGGTCGCGACCAAGCCCGGCTCGCGAAACTGCAAGCCATTGACAACGTAGTGAACCTGATGGCCTTCGACGAGCCCGGCGTAGCGATGCGTGACCGAGCTTTTCTCGAAGCCCCGGCTCGGGCAGTGGTACATGGCGGCGTTGGTGTAGAGATCGTCGAGTTCGGCCTCCGAGCCCGGCGTGTCGATGTAGGGCCTCAGCAGTTCCGGCCAGCCGTCGATGGACCGCAGCGGCTCGGGCACGTTGAGGCTTCCCGCTTCGCGCGGCACCCAGCCGTCGTTGTCGTTGGCGTACATCATCAGCCCAACGCCGACTTGGCGAAGGTTCGACAGGCACACCGCACGCCTGCCCGCCTCGCGGGCCTTGCCCAGCGCCGGCAGCAGGATGCCGATCAAGAGCGCGATGATCGCGATGACGACCAACAGCTCGATGAGCGTGAAAGCCCGGCGGGGCTGGCGGTGGCTTTGGCGGCGATGCATCCTTCCAGTATCGGGATTCGCAGCCGCCGGTCAAGCTTATGTGCAACGGGAGAGCGGCAGGGCGTTGGCCCCCCCCCCCCCCCCCCCCCCCCCGCCGGGCCCCCGGCCCCGCCCCCGGCCCGGGATGTGGAGGTGTACCGGAAGGCGGGAATCGAGTCGGCCGCCGCCGTGATCATCGACCTGGATGACGATCGGACCGCCATCCTCTCCAC
>CAYGSG010000001.1:130858-140496 GCA_964352615.1 uncultured Phycisphaeraceae bacterium | reverse complement strand
CCTCGGCGGGTGGTGGCTGACGCGCACGAACCCGGCGTTCGCGTACATGATCGTCGCGGGCGGCTCGGCGTTCGGCGGGGGCATGACACTTCTCAGCCTGATGGTGCTGCTCGACATCTTCCTGCCAGCACCGCGACCGCGTAGCTCGTGATTCCCGCCTAGCCGTCGAGTTGATCGCGTACGCGCTCAAGCAAGGACTTGGTCGCGAGAATTCCGTCGTGCTCGCTGTGCTTGGAGCCCTCGTACTCGATACCGACGTAGCCCGAGTATCCGGCGTCGCGCACGATCTTCATCATCCTCGGGTAGTCGGTCTTGGTCTCGTTGCCATCCGCGTCGAACTCGTGCGACTTGGCACTCACTGCCTTGGCAAACGGCATCAATTCTCTGACGCCCTTGTACCGGTCGTACCACGCTTCGGGTTCGGCCTGCTTCGACCAGTCCATGCAGAAGTTGCCAAAGTCCGGCAGCGTGCCGCATCGGGGATGATCGACCATTTGCATTACGCCCGAGAGCCACTGCCCGTTGGAACTGAGACCGCCGTGGTTCTCGACAAGCACGTTGAGGTTGTACCCGACCGCGAGCCTTGTGAGCCTGCCGAGCCCATCGGCGGCGAGCTTCTGCTGCTCTTCGTAGCTGCCCTTGCTCGCGGCGTTGACACGGATGGAATGGCAGCCCAGCGCTGACGCGGCTTCGAGCCACTTGACGTGGTTGTCCACCGCTTGGCCGCGTTCGGCCGCATCGGGGTGGCCTAGGTCGCCCTCGCCGTCGCACATAATCAGCAGGCACCGCACGCCCGCGTCCTCAGCGCGCTTGCCGAGTTCAGCGATGTACTTCGGGTCTCGGGCCTTGTCCTTGAAGAACTGGCTTACGAACTCGATCGCATCAAGCCCGTACCGTTCGCGCGTGATGCGCGGGAAGTCGAGGTTGTCAAGCTTGCCGTCGTAGAGTTCGCGGTGCAGCGACCACTGCGCCAGTGAAATCTCGTAGGCCCGCCGATGCTTGCGTGGCGTGGGCGCCGCCGAGGCAGCGGTGGCGATCGCCATGCCACAAAGAGCGGTGGTACGGATCGCCTCTCGGCGGGTCATGGCTGTTGGTTGCTGATCGTGCATCTGGGCACTCTAGCAGATAGGCCCCGCGCCGCCCAGCGGGAGCAACAGCTAGCCTCGGACTTCCACCCAGCCTCCCGCGCGAAGGCTCTGGCGCTCCGTGAGCAGCACGCGCGTGACGGCCGCAGCTTGCTCCAGCGTTGCAGGTGCGACCTTGGTGCCGGACTCGACCGCGTTGAGCATGGCCCCGATCTGGTGTTCCCAGCCCGTGCCGGGCTCAAGGGCGGGTGCCGTGCTCGTTCCATCGCTGCGGTGGACTTCCAACTCTGGCGAACGACCGAGTTCGAAGTCTGCGACAGCGTTCTCAAACTCGACCAGCATCCGCATCCTGAACGCCAGCGAGGGGGCATCCAGCCACCCGCCTTGCGCGCCGACGTGGGCAGGGCCGTTGTCAAACCGGTAACTGGTAGTGAGGTGCCGAGTTGTGCCTACAGAGCTGACCGCGTTCGGCAGGCCGAACGCATGGACGATGAAGTCCGTGTCGTGTATATGCAGGTCGAACAGCGCGCCGCCGCTTCGGCTTTCGTTCGAGTAGAACGCGCTGTTCCAATCGGGAGCCGGCCCGATGCGTTCAAGCCGGAGCGTGCGCACGCTGCCGAACCGCCGGTCGTCGATGGCCCGCTTGACCCACGCCCACGCTGGCCAGAACCGCATGCACATCGCGGGCATGCACAGTCGGCCTGCGCCTTTCGCGACGCTGGCGAGGGATGCAATCGAGTCCGGATCAAGGTCCACGGGCTTCTCGATAAGTACGTGCTTACCGGCACGCAATGCGATGGCGGCGATCGCAACGTGTGTATCGGTTGGTGTACACACGCTGACCAACTCAAGGCCGGGGGCCGCGAGCATCTCATCGAGTGACGCCGTGACCAGCACGCCGCCGAGGTCGAGCGGAGCGTCTGTGTCGGATGTCGCGAGATTGCCGTGCGCGATTCTCGGTTGGCCACTGCTCTGGTCGCACACAGCAACGAGGTTGGCACCAAGCCGGCAGTACGCCTCGGCGTGTGAGCGGCCCATGAAACCCAGCCCGATGATGCCAACTCCGACACTCAAGGTAGCTGCTCCAGTGTCGTCCGCACCACCGCGGCGGCGTGGGCGATGTCGTCGGCCCTCGAATCGCCAGCCTCGCGCTCGATCATGAGCCCAGCGTGGGGGCAACGATCTCGGTGGATGGCTAGCAGCCTCGGCCAGTCCACCGCGCCGTTGCCGACCCGGACCTCGGTGCCCCACATGCCGGGGGTCGTCGTAGGGAGTGCATCTTTGATGTGCAGCTGCACGACACGGTCAGCGAGTACTTCGAGCGCGTCGTGCGGGTCGCCCATCGCGTAGAGGATCATGTTGGCAGGGTCGAAGTTAATGCTCACCTCGGGGAGCCGATCGAGGTATTCGAGCAGCGTGGCCGCGGTCTCTTGACCGGTTTCGAGCGCGGTGCGCACGCCGTGATCGGAGAACACTTCGATGAGCGAGGCCAGCCGATCGATCATGACTCGGCCAAGCGGCTCGTTCAGGTTCGCGGGCAAGTGGCCCGCGTGCAGCGTAACGAGCGAGAGCCCAAAACGCTGGGCCAGCGCGGCGTTGTCTTTGGCTGCTGCAAGGTTGGCGGGCCACGTCGTGTCGGAACGAACGCCGCCCGTGCGAGCGATCGATTCAAGGGAAGAGTAATCCTCGCCTTCGGTGGTCATCATGCCGCTTGCGAGGCCAATGCCAGCTTGTTTGAGCGATTGGACAAGTTCGCACTCATCCCACTGGCCTTTGCGGACCGGGTCGAGGTGCAACTGGACCCAGCCGATGCCGAGTTCGACCAGCGAAGCGGTCAACGCCATAAGCGATTGCGGCCGAAGCGACCAAGAACATACTCCGAGGTTGGAACCCATATCAGACACGCCTACCCCTGTCTCCTCTCCACTCTGTACGCACGGCAGCATTTGGGCAACACGGTACATCGCGAGAGTGAATCGGAACGGACGGCAAAAAACAGTATCGTGGCAGCACCTCTAGAAAGGCTAACCTCGTAGTGGTCCCTGGGCAACAAGGTCGGTGCCTGAGCGTCTGACTTCAGCAGATTCATGCCTCGCAGTAGGTTGTCTAGCGCGATAAAGCACCGTGCGGGGATTCTTGTCATCGCAGGTGGCCAGGCGGTCGTGCTCAAGTGGGGATGCCACTGGTTCACACGAACCCCCTGCGAGGGATCGGCTGGACACTGCTTCCCCTTAGCTATGCAAGTCATGTCGTTCTGCAACGGAAAACGGAGGTAATAGTAGTGGGTACTGTCGGCCTCCGTCCGAACGACAAGGTGCTGTACCGCGTCGCCGGGACTGATCGCTGTTCGGTTCTACTTGCGAAGCTGGCCGAACCGTCCCCACGGGAAACGATCAGCACGGTTGCCGGCCAGCGGGATAAAGCCCGAGACCCGCTCGGCCCGTTCGACCGACAAGAACGCATCGGGATTCACAGCGGCGATCTGTTCGAGCAGGTCCGGCACCGACTTTCGGCGCACCGGAATGAACACGATTTCCGCGGGGCCATCGCGGTCGTGGCCGTCGATTCGGGTGGCTGTGTAGCCCTGGTCTCGCAGCGAGCCCGCGAGGTCGAGGCCTGGCTTGGGGTTGATGACGCGGACCACTCGATACCCGATCGCGAGGCGTTGCTCGATGGTCATGCCAACAAGCGTACCGGTCGCGAACCCGCCTGCGAAGGCGATCACGGCGATAGGGTTGTCGAGGTGCTTGACCGCTCCGCCCACTGCGAGCACCCAGATCAGCACTTCGGCAAAACCAAGGGCTGCCGACGCCAAACGATGCCCCGAGATCACCATGAGCATGCGCACGGTGCCGATCGAAACATCGAAGATCCGCGCGATGAAGATGAGGGCCGGGATCAGCAGATCGGAGAGTTCTGGCATGTCAGTGGTACCAAGGCGTAAAGGGTAACGCGATCGAGATAGCGATGAGCACGATGATGACCCACTCAAGGCCCTCGAGCCTCTTGGTTGATGTGGAGTCGGACATCTTCTGATAGAGGCTCTCGGTGGCATCGAGCTTGCGTTGCACGCTTGCCTGCCAAGCAGGCAGATCGAGCCGATCGGCGCTCACCCGATACAGCCGCGCAAGGTACTGATTCCCAAGGAGTTTGATGGCGTTGTTCACGCCCTCGAACATGACGGCCGCGTCCGTCTGGACCGAAGCAAACCGGCGAAGCATCGCGCTGGACGCGAACACCGGCCAGAATCGCGAACCCGTCAGCGTTGCGAGCGTCTCATCGGCATGGTCGAGGATGGCATCGAGTTCCTGGTCGAGCACTCGAAGTTCAAGCAGTTCCATGTTGGCGTGCTGAAGCACCGAGACCACGTCGTCCGGTTCAGAGTCGAACAGCACCGCTGCATTCCAGTCGATGATGGCCAGATCGTTCTGGGCGTACGACATCGTGGCCTCGGTGGAACGCGCGATCTGCTCGGCGGAAAGGCCGATGCGCTCGCCCTCGATGGCCTGAGCAAGCACGCTGCGGTGGTCCTCCAGCATCTTGGCCGGTGAGCCCCCTCCCCATGAGGTGATCGCGAAGACGGCGTAGTCATCGACGGCGTCTGACAGCTTCGGCCGCTCGACAGCCGGGAGGATGGCTTCCAAAACGCGGGCCACGCGCTCTCGGGCGTCCGCATAGAGGCCAGCGTGTTCATAGAGGGCGGCGCCCAGCCTGGGGAGTTCGCTCAGCTCGCTGGGCAGCGGCATCCTGTAGGTCAGCAGAGCCGCGCCAAAGTCGTAGACCAGCAGTTCCACAGCCGCCTCGGTCTCCTGGCCGTCAACCTGCACCGGGTCTCCCTCGACCATCAGGCGTAGCGGGGGTGGGCTGAAATCGAACCAGACCGGCGCTGGCCTTCGGGCTCGCAAGACTTTGCGGCGAGTCGCCTCTCGAACCAGTGGCTCAGCTGCGTCAAGGTCCACCTGGAACCCGATGTCGAACGCAAAGAAAGCCAGAGCGGTGCCAGTAATGGGAACGTTGGAGGCTCGGGTGGTATCGTCCATCGCGGGTTGGTCTCCTGGTCCAAAGGGCATCCGTCGCGCGGAAAGCCAGCCGCCGGGCCGGTTGCTCCGCACCGCATGAATCATGCTTCCGCCCGGGTCGCGGACACTGGTTCCGGGACGCACCAGCCATACTATCGCATGGAACTTGACCCGCTGTGAAGCGGGTCGCCAAGAGCGTTCCGTGCAGAACCATAGCCGCACCATTCAGGCATCCCGCGTCAGTGAGTCCCCCCTTGAGCGATACCAACAGGCATCACGTTCTTCCGGTTCACATTCTGCCGCAGCCCGACGATGAAACCTGCGGACCCACATGCCTGCACGCGGTCTATCGGTACTGGGGCGAGGACATCAGCCTCGATGAGGTCATCGACTCGGCCAAATCGCTGAACATCGTTGGCGCGGGCCGCGGCACGCTCGCGGTGATGCTCGGCATCCATGCGCTTTTGCGAGGCTACCGGGCGACACTTTACACCTTTAACCTCAACGTGTTCGATCCGACGTGGTTCGGCGAAAACGGCTCCGCCACCCCCGGGTTCCTCAGCGACAAACTCATCAAGCAAGCCGAAGCCAAGTCCGTGGAGGACCCTCGTTTCCGCGTGGCGACCGATTCCTATCTCGAGTTTCTCAAGCTCGGCGGCGATATCCGATTTAGAGACCTGACCAGCCGGCTCATCTCCGGCTTCATTCGCGACGGGATCCCCGTGCTCACGGGCCTTAGCGCTACCTATCTTTACCGGTGCGCACGGGAGTTCGGGCCTAACGACGACTACGACGATGTTCGGGGATCGCCGGCGGGCCACTTTGTCGTATTGCACGGCTACGACCCGAAACCACGTCAGATTACGATCGCCGATCCGCTCAAGGACAACCCGGGCTTCGAGAGCCAGCAATACACCGTGTCGATGGGGCGGCTTGTGCCCTCAATTATGCTGGGCGTGCTGACCTACGACGCGAACCTGCTTGTGATCGAGCCGGCCGCCGTCATGAAGAATGGACGGGGTGACTCTTGAATCCGCTCGTTGTCGTCGATTCGCCCAAACGCTGGCCGCTCAAGATTCCGGGCACGGAACTCGTGTCCTCGTACACCTACCTGTCGGACCCCGCGTTCGCCGAGGGGCCCGGTCGTAAGGTCTTCAATCTGTGCCGGTCCTTCCGGTATCAGGCAGCAGGCTACTACGTCTCGCTGCTCGCCGAGGCCCGGGGGCACCGCCCGCTGCCGTCGGTTAGCGCGATCCAGGACTTTCGCTTAGCGCCCGTGGTCAAGCTGGCATCGCAGGATCTCGACGAGTTGATCCAGTCGAGCCTTCGACGGATCAAGTCGGATGAGTTCGAGCTGAGCATTTACTTCGGGCACAATCTGGCTGAGGGCAAAGATCGGCTGGCTACCGCTATTTTCAACGCATTCCCGGCACCCTTGTTGCGTGCGAAGTTCGAGCGGAGTGGAACGTGGAGCTTGGTCTCGGTCCGTGTCATCGGGCTGGGCGACGTGCCCGACTCGCACCATGACTTTGTGGTGCAGCAGGCGGAGCGGTACTTGCGCCGCGCGCCGCGCAAGGGCAAAGCGGCGCCAGCATCTAAGTACGACCTGGCGATCCTGCACGATCCGGATGACCCGATGCCCCCTTCCAGTGTGAAAACGCTCAAGCGGTTCGCCGCGGCCGGTGAGGCGATGGGCATCGCTTGCGACCTGATCCGCAAAGACGCTTACGGCCGAATCGCGGAGTACGACGCGCTGTTCATCCGCGAGACGACCTACGTCAACCACTACACCTACCGCTTCGCCCGGCGGGCGGAGGCCGAGGGCATGGTTGCCATCGACGACCCCCGATCGATTGTGCGTTGCACCAACAAGGTCTTTCTCGCCGAGACCCTCGGTCGGCACCGTGTTGCAACCCCCAAGACGCTCATCCTCTCCAAGGACAACGCGCTCGAAGGGCTGCGATCGCTCGGGTTCCCGTGTGTGCTCAAGCGGCCCGACAGTTCGTTCTCGAACGGTGTGTCGCGGTGCGACTCAGAGGCCCATGCCGCCGACCTGCTGGCTGGGTTTTTCGCGGACAGTGACCTGCTTGTGGCACAGGAGTACGTGCCCACCGACTTTGACTGGCGGATCGGCGTGCTCGGCGGCGAGCCGCTCTTTGCCAGCCGATACGGGATGGCCCCGGACCATTGGCAGATCGTCAAACGCGACGACGACGGGGTACAGGAGGGCAACGCCGAGACGCTGCCGGTTGAGGACGCTCCGCAGGATGTCGTCAAGCTCGCGATCAGAGCCGCAAACCTCATGGGCGAGGGGCTGTACGGCGTGGATCTTAAAATCGTGAGGGGCAAGCCGGTCGTTATCGAAGTGAACGACAACCCGAACATCGACGTTGACGTTGAGGACGCCGCTCAAGGCGACGAACTCTACCGCCGGGTCATGCAATACTTCTTCTGGAAGCTCGAATCGCGATGACGACAACCCCCTCCGCCTGGTCATACCCGCTCGGCCTGTTCGATGCCGTTGGCATCGAGATGGAGTACATGATCGTCGACCGCGAGACGCTCGATGTGCGCCCGATTTGCGATGAGTTGTTCCGCATCGCGACCGGCGCAGAAAGCTCCGATGTTGAGCCCGACGGAGCCGAGGGCACCGTCTCGTGGTCCAACGAACTGGCGCTCCACGTCGTCGAACTGAAGACGCAGCGCCCCGCTGTTTCGCTCGACGGGCTCGCCGAGGCATTCGAAGACCACGTTCGGCGTGTAGATGCATTACTGGATCCCATGGGTGCCCGGCTCATGCCGACCGCGATGCATCCATGGATGGACCCCAATACCGAAACCAAGCTCTGGCCTCACGAATACAACGACATTTATCGCACCTACGACCGCATCTTCGGTTGCAAAGGCCACGGCTGGGGCAACGTACAGAGCACGCACATCAACCTGCCGTTTGCCAACGACGAAGAGTTCGGCAGGCTGCATGCTGCGTTGCGTGTGGTGCTCCCGTTGCTACCCGCGATCGCTGCCAGCTCTCCGATCGTTGATGGCGATTGGTCGCCTATCTCTAGCCATCGGATGGAGGTCTACCGCTCGAACGCAAAGCGTGTGCCCATGATGACCGGGCTCGTTGTTCCCGAGCCGGTCTTCACGCGCGATGGCTACGAACGGGACATCCTCGGCAGGCTCTACGACGAACTGCGGCCGCTCGATCCCGACGGCATTCTCCGGCACGAGTTCGCCAACGCGCGTGGCGCTATGGCCCGCTTTGATCGCGGCGCGATTGAGATCCGCGTGCTCGATATTCAGGAATGCCCGAGGGCCGATCTGGCTATCGCAGCGCTGGTCATAGAGGTCGTTCGCGCCATGGTCGATGAACGCTGGATGAGCTACGAAGACCAGAAGAAGATCAAGACCGAACCGCTGCACAGCGTGCTGCTCGATACGATCCGCTACGCTGACCGCACACGCATTCGCGAACAGGCGCTACTCAACGCACTTGGAATTCAGCAGGGAATGGTCTGGGCGGCTGACCTCTGGACGAGCCTGCTTGAGCAGGTCATGCCGGACCATCCCGCCTGGACGCCGATGCTCCGAAGGATGCTCCGCACGGGCACGCTCGCGAACCGCATCGGCAGCCGTGTTAGGCGGTTCCCTACTCGACCAGAAATCCACGACGTATACGCTGAACTCGCGGATTGCCTGCACAACGGGGAGCTGTTTCGTGTCCCCTGATCGGAAGCCGCAGGCCCCGGTCTTCGTGCTGCTCACCTGCGAGCACGGCGGACGCGAAGTACCCGCGCCCTACAAGCGGCAGTTCCGCGGGGCCAAAGCAATTCTTGACAGCCACCGCGGCTACGACCCCGGCGCTCTGGGCGTCGCCTTGCGGATGGCCTCGCGGTTGCCCGCACCGATCATCTTCTCAACCGTGACCCGTTTGCTCATCGATCTCAACCGCTCGCTCGATCAACCCGACACGTTCAGCGAGTTCACTCGCGAGCTGTCCGAGGCCGACCGATCAAGCATCATCGCCTCTTACTATGCTCCGCACCGCGAGCGCGTGGAGCAGGTCGCCGCCGTCGCCATTGCTTCGGGCCATCGGGTGCTCCATGTCGGCGTGCACTCATGCGTTGACGAACTCAAGGGCTCGAAACGAGACCTCGATGTCGCGCTACTCTTCGATGAAGCCAGGCCTCTCGAACAGGAGCTTTGCGAGCGATGGCAGCACGAGTTGAGCCAACAAGATGGCGGATTGCGGTATCCGTTCAATGTGCCTTACCGCGGTGCGGACGACGGCCTGACCACCGCGTTGCGGAGTCGGTTCAAGCCGCGAGAGTACCTCGGCATTGAAGTCGAACTTCGACAAGGGATGGTCGGCACCAAGTCGGAGCAGCGTGCTGCGGGTGAGCTGCTGGCCAGCACGCTGCGAACGCTTTGCGAGACGATGTTGTGCAAGGGCTCGCCTGAGGGTCAAGTCGCACCAACCCGGTCTCGCTAACCCGGTCTCGCTAACCCGGTCTCGCTAACCCGGTCTCGC
>CAYGSG010000001.1:67208-130758 GCA_964352615.1 uncultured Phycisphaeraceae bacterium | reverse complement strand
AACCCGGTCTCGCTAACCCGGTCTCGCTAACCCGGTCTCGCTAACCCGGTCTCGCCACTGAGGACATCTCGCCGACCTCATCGCGCTGCTTGACCAATCGTCGAAAGAGCGGGTGACCGGAGTCGAACCGGCGACATTCAGCTTGGGAAGCTGACGTTCTACCACTGAACTACACCCGCTTGGTGCTGCTCGCTCGGCTTGAGCGTGCCGCCCTTGAGTCTATCGGGCCCAGCCAACCTCGGTCAATCGGCATCGTTGCCCAGAACCTGAGCGTGCTCGATCACTTCCGCACCGCCGAGCAGCCGGGCCATCCGCTCTGCGGCTTCGACACCCCTAAGCCGGGCGACCGTGGCGACCGCGTCGGCAGCCCACCCGCTCGACGCCATGACCGTGACCGCTGGTCCCACCGATGCTGGCACGCCCGAGACCGGTTCGAACATGTGCGAGCGTCGGACTCCATCGATCTCGACGAAGCGGAAGGCGTCCCCGCTGGTCGCTGCTCCCTTCCGGGCGAGTGTCAGTGTCACTCCAGCACCCGCGCCGCTCTCTGCACGCACCGACCAGCCGGCCTTTCCCGGCGGTGCACCCCCGACGGCCACATCACCGCCGATCTCCACGAGCGCTGCGTCAATTCCGTCACCTCGAAGGGAAGACAGCGCAGCATCCGCAGCAAGGCCCTTTCCAATGCCGCCAAAGTCCAGCCGCATCCCAGCCTTGGCGAGCCGGACGAGCCCGCGCGCTGCATCGAACTCGATAAGTTCCATGCCAACGCAGTCCTGAGCGCGCGCCAATTGTTCCGTCGTGGGGGGCGTCCCCCGTTCGTTCGCATCGCGCCACACCGCCGAAACCGCGCCGATGGTCACATCGAACGCGCCGTCGGATGCCTCCCACGCCTCGCGCGAGCGGGTCAGGGCCTCGATCAGAATGGGGCTGGCCGCGTGCCAGGTTCCTGGCTCCATCGTGCAGAGCACCATTGCTTCGCTCGCCGGGTCGTAATCGCTCAAGGCTCGTTCGTACGCCTCGATCACGCCGAACGCTCGGCGGACCGCCTCCACGGGCTCCTGCACCGCGTAGACCACCATTCGTGCCCGGCTGCCCATCGCCAGCCTTGCGTACTCGAACCGCTCGCGGGTAGGCTCAGAGGCCCTCGCGGTGGTGCTCGATGTCGAGCATCCCGCCATTTGGCACAGGAGGATCGTCGAGATGAGCAGGGCGCTGGCCCATTTCGTTTGCATCACGCTCATGGCGGTCACCCTAGCTTCCGCCCAGCCCGCCGAGCAAGCGCTGTCCAAGACCGTGCGCATCCCGGGCACCGTCGTCGAGTGCGAACTCGTTCGCGTAGAACGCGATGGCAAGCCCGTGCTTTGGGTCAGCCGAACCGAGGTCACCTGGGACCTCTACGACATCTATCTCTACGGCTTGGATGTTCCCGATGGAACCGAAGCTGATGCGGTGACCCGGCCGAGCAAGCCGTACGTGCCGCCCGACCGCGGCATGGGCCACTCGGGGTATCCAGCCATCGGCATGACCCGAGGGGCCGCCGAGTCGTTCTGCGTGTGGTTCAGCCAGCGGACCGGCCTGGTGGCGCGTCTCCCTACGCCTGCCGAGTTCACGGCGTACGCGGCAATCGATGAGGACGCAGCGCTCGACGACCACGCCTGGACCGCGGCCAACAGCGACAACAACACGAAGCCGGTAGGTTTGCTCGGTGTGAATCCTCTCGGCTTGCACGACACGCTCGGGAACGTCGCCGAGTGGGTCGCCACCGAGGGCAAGCCCGTGGCGATGGGCGGCAGCTACCGCGACGCGGCCGATCGAAACACGCCGCAAGCCGTTCAACAGCAAGCCCGCTCGTGGAACCGTTCCGACCCGCAGATCCCCAAGAGCCGATGGTGGCTCGCCGACTGCTCGTGGGTCGGATTCCGCTTCGTTGTCGAGGAGGCAGCCGATGAACCAACCCAGCAACCAACCCAGCAACCAACCCAGCAACCAACCCAGCAACCAGCCAGCCGATAGCGATTGGACCAGGCGTGAGTTTGTCAAGACCGCGGCAACCGTTGGCGCGGTCAGCGCTGTAGCTGGCCCTTCGCTTGCACGCGGTCGCACGAACTCTGCCGAACTGCGAGTGGGCGTAGTCGGGTGCGGCGGGCGCGGCACGGGAGCCTTGGTGCAGGCTCTCCACGCCGACGAAGGCTCGGTGCTGTGGGCGATGGGCGACCTGTTTGAAGAACGCCTCGAACCGTGCCTTGAGAACACGCGTGCCGACCTGCTCGATGCCGACGCGGAGAACGGCACGGACCTCGCTGAGCGCAAAATCAGGGTCTCTGCCGACCGGAAGTTTTACGGGTTCGATGCCTACCAACGTGTCATCGATTCGGGCGTGGATGTCGTGCTGCTCACCACGCCGCCTGCTTTTAGGCCTCAGCACCTCGCGGCAGCGGTGGCGGCGGGCAAGCATGTTTTCTGTGAGAAGCCCGTCGCCGTCGATGCGCCCGGCGTGCGCTCGGTGCTCGAATCGGCGCGACTCGCGAAGTCTAAGCAGCTCAGCCTAATGAGCGGCTTCTGCTGGCGCTACCAGGACCAGGTGCGCGAAACGTTCGACCGTCTTCGCGCCGGGGGCATCGGCGATATCCGCAGCATCCAGTCCACATACAACACCACCGGCTGGATTCAGCCCAAGGCCCGCCAGTCGCCTTGGACCGACACTGAGTTCCAGGCCCGCAACTGGCACTACTTTCACCCGCTCTCGGGCGATCACATCGTCGAGCAGGCTGTGCATGCGATCGACTGGATCGGCTGGGCGATGGGCGATGCGCCCCCCGAGCAGTGTTTCGCCACCGGCGGTCGGCAGGTACGCGACGAATTGCCTGAAACCGGCAACGTGTTCGATCACTTCTCTGTGGTCTACGAGTACCCCGGCGGCGTGCGCGCGTACCACACCTGCCGCCACTGGCCCAACACACCATCCGACAACTCCATGTACGTCCTCGGATCGCGCGGCCACTGCACCATGAAGCCGTGGACCGCAGAGCACGTCATCGAAGGCGACCAGCCCTGGCGAGGCTCAGCGCCGGGCAACGACATGTACCAGCGCGAGCACGACCTGCTCTTCAAGGCCATCCGGTCGGGCACGCCTCTCAACGATGGCGAATTCATGGCGCGTTCCACGCTGCTCGCGATCATGGGCCGCATGGCCGCCTACACGGGCCAGGTCGTCACGTGGGAGCAGGCGATGCAATCCGATGAGGTCCTCAATCCCGAGCCTTGGGCGATGGGCCCCCGGCCTACACCCGCCGTGGCCATCCCCGGCAAGACGAGGCTGCTCTGATGCGGCCCATCGATCGGCGGGAGTTCATGCTCACCGCTGCCGCCGGGACCGCCGCGATTGGGCTTAGCGCGAAGGGTTCGCTTACCGCATCGACGCCAGCCGTGCGCATCCAAAAGGCGCTCAAGATCGGCATGATCGCTGGTGGCACCACGCTGGCCGAGAAGTTCGCCATCGCGCGCGCAGCGGGCTTTGCGGGCGTTGAACTCGATGCGCCCAGCAGCGTGACCGCTGAGGAAATCGCCGAGGCCAAAGCCGCAAGCGACCTGCGCGTCATAGGCGTGGTGGACTCCGTGCACTGGGCCAAGCCGCTCAACCATCCCGATGAAGCCGTGCGCGAGGAAGGTCTCGCCGGTTTGGAACGCGCTATCCGCGACTGCGATGCCTGGTGCGAGCCCGCCGGCGTGCGCACGGATGAGCGCACCGTGCTGCTGGTGCCCGCGGTGGTCATCCAATCGATGCCCTACGCCGAGGCTTGGAAGCTCTCGATCGCGTCCATCGCCAAGGTGCTTCCTTTGGCGCGAGAACTAGATGTTCGCATCGCGATCGAGAACGTCTGGAACGAGTTCTTGCTGAGCCCGCTCGAAGCGGCAGCTTACGTCGATGAGTTGAACGGCCTCGCGGGCGCGAACGTAGTGGGGTGGTACCTCGATATCGGCAACATCTGGCGTTACGGCTGGCCCGAGCACTGGATCAGCGCGCTGGGCACGCGGATCTTCCGCCTCGACATCAAGGGCTACTCGCGCGCCAAGGCTGGCAAAGAAGGCAAGTGGGCCGGCTTCGGCGTCGAGATCGACGAGGGCGATCTTGACTGGGCCGCGGTGCGCTCAGCGCTCGCGAAGCTTGGCTACACCGGCTGGGCCACCGCAGAGGTCGCCGGCGGCGACCTCGAACGGCTCACCGATATCAGCAACCGAATGGACCGCGCGCTCGGACTCTAGAAACCGAGACCAAGCAAACGCTTTGGGAGCAGCATCATGAACGACTGGACACGCAGAGACGCCATCAAGACCGGGATCGTGACCGCAGCGGGCATCGCGGTGTCACCCGCGTTCGCAGCAGGGCTGAGGGGCTCGAACGACGATGCCATCCGGGTCGGGGTCATCGGTTGCGGCGGACGGGGCACCGGTGCCGCGTGGAACGCGCTCGAAGCGGACCCCAGCGTGCGCATCGTCGCGATGGCTGACCTCTTTCCCGACCGGCTTCAGTCGGCGCACGAGCACTTGGCAGGTGAGGAAGACTGGCTAGGCCGGGTGGACGTGCCACCCGAGAGGCAGTTCACAGGCTTTGATGCCTACAAGCAGTTGCTCGCGCTGGACGATGTGCACTACGTCTGCCTGGCTACCCCGCCGCACTTTCGACCGATCCACTTTGAAGCAGCGGTACGTGCAGGCAAGCACGTCTTTCTAGAAAAACCTGTCGCGGTTGATCCCGCAGGCATCCGCAGCGTCATCGAGGCAGCGCGGTCTGCGGACGCTCAGTCCCTCTCGGTCGTCGCGGGCACCCAGCGGCGCCATCAAGACAACTACCTCGAGCTCATGAAGCGCCTCAGCGATGGCGCGATCGGTGAACCCGTCAGCGCCCGCTGCTTCTGGAACCAGGGCGGTCTGTGGGTGCACGAACGGCAAGAGTCGTACACCGATATGGAATGGCAGTGCCGAAACTGGCTGTACTTCTGCTGGCTCTCGGGCGACCACATCACCGAACAGCACGTCCACAACCTCGACGCCATCAACTGGGCGATGGGCGGCCCGCCCGCTCAGTGCGTTGGCATGGGCGGCAGGCAGGTCCGCACCGCGGCCAAGTACGGCAACATCTTCGATCATTTCGCCATCGACTACGAATACCCCTCGGGCGCGCACTTGATGAGCATGTGCCGGCAGACCGACGGGTGCGAGTCGCACGTCGCTGAGCACATCCAGGGCACCAAGGGCCGATCGACAAGCTGGCACGGTTACTCGCGGATCGAAGCAGCCGAAAATTGGGAGATGAACGGCTCGGCCAACCCGTACGTCACCGAGCACGAGCAGCTCATCCGCTCCATCCGGGGCGATCGACCACGGCTCAACGAAGCCAAGCGAGTCGCCGAGAGCACGCTTACCGCGATCATGGGCCGGATGAGCGCGTATACCGGCAAAGCGGTGACCTGGGAGCAGGCGATGAACTCGCAGCTCGATCTTTCGCCCGCGGCCTACGCGATGGGCTCGCTTGTTACCGAACCGGTGCCCACGCCCGGACGCACGCCGCTTATCTAAGGAGGGAAACGAAGATGGACCGCAGGACCTTTATCGCGAGTGTCGGGGCTGCCGGTGTTGCCGCGAGCGCTACAAGCGTCGTAGGCGCACGGGCATCGCGCCCCACGCAGTTCGGGATGCACTTCGCTCCGCACTTTGGCATGTTCAATAATCTTGCGGGCAGCGACCCGGTCGCCCAGCTTGAGTTCGCTGCCGCCGAGGGTTTCACCGCGTGGGAAGACAACGGCATGTCGGGCCGAAGCGAGGACGACCAGCACCGCATCGCCGCGTCGATGGCTGATCTCGGCATGAAGATGGGCGTCTTCGTGCTGAACCCTTCGACCGCGTGGGGGCCGACCTTTAGCCGGGGCGACTTGGGCGATCGGGCCAAGTTTCTCGACGAAACCAAGGCAGCCGTCGATGTGGCCAAGCACACCAACACCAAGTGGATGACCGTTGTGCCGGGCAAGAGCGAGCCACGCCTCGATCCGGGCTACCAGACCGCGTACGCCGTCGATCAGCTAAGAGCTGCTTGCGAGATTCTTGAGCCTCACAACCTGGTCATGGTGCTCGAACCGCTCAACCCGCGCGATCATCCCGGCATGCTCCTCGCAGAGATGGCCCACGCGTATGAGATTTGCCGGGCGGTCGATAGCCCCTCTTGCAAGATTCTCTGCGACCTCTACCACCAGCAGGCGAGCGAGGGCAACCTGATCCCCAACATCGATCGGTGCTGGGACGAGATCGCGTACTTCCAGATCGGCGACAACCCGGGTCGGCGCGAGCCAACCACCGGCGAGATCAACTACGCCAACGTGTTCAAGCACATCAAGGCCAAGGGCTTTAAGGGCATCCTTGGCATGGAGCACGGCAACTCGATCGGCGGCGCCGATGGCGAACGGGCCGTCATCGATGCCTACCGGAGTTGCGATCCGGCCTAAGCCAACGAGCATCACGTAAGCGGGCGACCGGGATCGAACCGGCATGGAGACTGAGCGAGTGGTCGTCAAGGTGTCAACGAGATGTGTAGGCCAGCGAAAGCCTTTACTAGGCGACTTCGACGTCACGCCGCCGAGTGACATCCATGACGATGGTGACATGCCTCTTCGGCATCTGATTGAGCATGTCGTTCGTCAGCAGGTTCGGGCGTTCAACGAACGTCAAGAGGGGAGTCGGTTCGACCGCGTGCTATCGGCGGCGTCGATCCACCGCGGCGCTGCACAGGGGAAGGTTAACCCTGCGGGCCGTCCTGGCCGGGAACTGGCGGATGCGGATGAAGCGGTAGCCACAGCCCTACA
This sequence comes from uncultured Phycisphaeraceae bacterium, assembly GCA_964352615.1. Lineage (GTDB taxonomy): Bacteria > Planctomycetota > Phycisphaerae > Phycisphaerales > UBA1924 > OFTM382. The sequence continues at coordinate 123,901 of CAYGSG010000001.1, read as the reverse complement.
GGCCTTCGAAGACGGCATGTACCTCGTTGTTATCGATGAAGTCGAGCGACGCGGGCTCGATGAGCCGGTTTACTTGTCGCCCAATAGCCGAATGGTGTTCCTGCGCCTGACCTTCTTGGCGGGCGCGTGATGATCTCGGGAAGGTGTGTCCATGGATAACGCTGATCTTAAGAAGCAAATCGATGCCGCGAAGCAGCCGAAGTGGCTGGACAAACGCCTTGAGGTGCTTGCGAAGTTCCCGCTGGATCGGCTCAGAGACCTAAAGAAGCTGATTGGCAACCGAGCGAAGTACTATGCAGATCACGAGAAAAACGTCGAGCAGATCGAAACAACCGCTGCGTTCTTTGATGCGATCACACCGGCCGAGCGGCGAGAGCTGTGGGTCGGTCTGTTTCCGTCGGTCGCGAGCCATCTGGAGCGCGCATGGGTTGACTTGAGCCGCCGCCCACTCGGTCTGATCGACTACGCCTTTCGAGATGTGCAGTTTCCGTTTCGCTCGCCGGAACGAGAACAGCAGCATCGGCTGTTTCGCGCGCGGTATTTCATGATTATGTGCGACGCGTTGCGTGGGCTGGACCCGAAGCCGGGCTGGCTTGCCGCTTGGGTGTCGCACCTCGAGTTTGACTATCGCGATCCGGCTGCGGTCGCTTGGCTGCTCGGCTCGGTGTTAAGGGGGGGCGGGCAGGACGCCGAGGAAGTGAGGTCGGTGCTCGTCGACTCGATCAACGGGCAACACGAGATTGGGCGGATGAGCGAGCATGCGATCATCGCGATGCTCAACAGCGACGAGCCCGACGACTGGGAAGTCATCGGCAAGCTCCTGCTCGCTGCGCAACGGCAAGAGGGGCTTCGCCAGTCCATTCTGGAATCAGCCGGCGAGTCCAGTCCGCCTGCATTTCGCTACTTGCTCGGTCTGATTCTCGAGCACGATCTTTCCCGCTTCAGCGCCGTTGTGCGTGCCTTCGACGTGTGGCTCGGATTCCATTGGGCGGGTGGCAGCATTAAAGTCGTGCATGAGGGGATCGAAAGACTCTGTCGGTTCTTTGACGACGCGCAGACCCGTTCGAAAGCGATTGAGTCTGGGAGCGCTGAGGATGTCTACCTCGCGCTGTGGGTCACAGCATTCGAGAACTCTGATGCTGCACTCCGCGCCGCTCGCCCACTCGTACACGACGATGATCCGGGCCGAAGAGTGGCCGCACTGCTTATCACGCAACGCATCGGGCACTTGCCCGAGACGATCGAGTTCCCCGCGAGCCGGCTTCTAAGTGGAGACGAGACCGACGAGCGTGTGCTGACCCTTATCTGCATGATGCTTGCGGAGTCCGATTTCAGGAAAGCGCCGAAGCTGGCCAGTGACGAGTTGTTTGATGCTGTCGCACGAGTCTTTGAGCAGTTCCCTGCCAAGAACAAGCCACTTGAGGACTTGATCTGGCCGTGGGACGGGTGGGTCCGTGAGCGCCGAGACCCGGCGCAGGCACTGGGGGCGATCACGGTTGATCAGCCCAAACGACTGCTGCCGTTCGCGAGTGCCTTGGACGCCTACGACTGCGCCAGCGTGATCCGCGAGCTTGCGGGACTCAAGGCGCCTTGGGAGCGAGCGCGTGGCAGCGGGAAGAGATCGAAACGACGAGCGCTAGACAGTGATGATCGGGCCTTCATCGTCAACATGATGGCGGACGCTCGCCAAGCAGTGCACGAGGTGGCATTTGAAGCACTTCGAGGATCACCCGTGTCGGCCGCAGAGGTTGAGCTTCTCCTGAAGAACCTTCAAAGGACCGGGGCGACGTTCAGACGCGGTGCGATCAGTCGGCTTGCCGAGTTGCCTCCGGAGTCAAAGGTTTCAGTCGGCGAGCGATTGCTCGATGCCAAACAGTTAAAGAAGCGTGCCGCAGGACTCGAACTGCTCCAAACGCTGGGAGAGGATGAAGAGTTTGGGCCGCAAGCCAACGCGCTCGTCGAACAGCGGCGAGAAGCGTTCGTTGGCAGTGCAGAACTTGAGAACGCTGCGGAACTGGTTCTGGCGGAGTCGTCCGAACAGACCGATGCGGGTGCGTACTTCGGTCTGGTGGCTCCAGAAAACCGTGCACCCGCGATTGTCCCCCAGTATCTCGGTGTGCCGCGGGAGACCGAGGCTGCCAAGGCATGCCTTCTTTCGCTGGCCGAACTCATGCTCCAGCACGGGGAAACCGAGATCGTCATGCGGCATCAACACCTGGAGCCTGGTGAGGCCGAGAAGCGGGTGCAGATTACCGAGCACTTCCCGGCTCCCGGGCACCTTACCGCTCGGACTGATCCGGTTGGGGAACCGCTCGCGGGAATGCCGATGCGAGAGGTCTGGGTCGAATGGGAGCGGAATCGCTCCCAAGAGCTTCGCGATCCCGATGGACTCGAACTCATACGGGCATGGGCTCTAACCGATGTTTGGAACGACAACTGGCTCAAGTTGATGCCTAAGCCATTTCGGGCTGAGAAAAACTGGTCGCTGCAATACGCGTTCAAGGGTCTGTCGGGCTGGTTGCCATCGCTTGCGGATCACGCCGGCGGGCTGGCCTACTTAGTCCAGCGATTGGAAGACTCCATCGCGACCAGAGAATCCGCCAAGGACGACACCAAGGGCACCCGCTTTGACCATGAGTCATCGAAGCAGTCCCACGACATATCGCTTGTTGAAGAGTTCCTGCAAATTGCCAGGGTGGGGCACCGAAAGGATACCCCGGCACTCAGGGCTCGGTTTGCCGCGTTGCAGATGCTCGCATCCGATCGTGGAATACCGGGATGCGAGCAGGGGCCATCTCTCGATGACTTCTGCCAGGCGTTCAGAGCAGGATTGGTCACCGCAAGCGACTTGATCGTGCTGCTGCTGCACGAGCGATTCCCGGAAGAAGAGCGGGTTTGGCGGCATCGATTCGGTCCGATTAAAGAGGTCACGCGGTTTAGGCAGGACGGATGCATCGCTGAACATCCCGAGTTGGTCACGGCCGTGGATCGAGTGCGAGATCGCCTCCTTGAAATTGAATTGATGCGTGGTGAACGCTCGACGCCCGCGACGGTACCAGCCTCTGAGATCCGATTTGCGGGCGGCGCCGAAGTGCTGTTTAGGCTCATTGCGGCGTTGGGTCGGGACAAGATTATGAGGCAGGATCAATGGGGTGAGCCCACGCGAGCCTACTCCTTCAGTCGGCTGATCTCGGTCACCACGCCTCGGGAGGTTGATACGGACGAGCGATTCGCTGTTCTGATGACCGAGCACCAGGTTAAGCCTCCCCGGTTGCTGGAGATCGGGATGTACGCCCCTCAATGGGCGGGGCATGTTGAGCGAGCGACTGATTCCAGCGGGTTTGAAGATGCCGTGTGGTGGATCCACGCGCATACGAAGCGGAGCGATGCGTGGCGCAATCAGGAGATCCGTGAACTGTGGGAAGCACAGATCAAAGAGCGAACGAATCTCGACGCTGCGGATCTCGAAGAGGGAGCTGTCGATGTGGCGTGGTTCAGCCGACTCATTGAAAAAATCGGAGTGCCGGCATGGACAGCGTTCCAGAAACCTGCCAGATTTGCCTCCAACAGTGGGGGGCACAAGCGCGCGCAGTTATTTGCAGATGCGATGCTCGGGATGATCGAGATAAGCGACCTTGTTCCCAAGATCGACGAGCAGCGCAACCAGGACGCCGTCCGAGCGTTCGGACTCGTACCGCTACCGAAAGAAGTGCAAAAGGCACAAGCAGAGACACTCACTCGATACAAGCGTCTACAGGAGTTCAAGCGACAAAGCAGGAAGTTTGGCAGTCAGAGGCAAGCGAGTGAAGGACGGGCCGTGGAGATCGGGATGCAGAACCTCGCTCGTACCGCTGGATACCGCGATCCCCGCCGCTTGCAGTGGGCCATGGAGTCTGAAGCTGTTGCTGATCTTGCTAAGGGTCCGGTGCATGCCACGGTCGAGGAGACGACCGTCTCGCTCTCGCTCGATGCGTCCGGATTGCCGGAATTGATAATCAGCAACAAAGGCAAGCTACTCAAAAGCGTTCCGGCAAAGCTTCGCAAGCATGCCGAGATCGCAGAGTTGAAATCAAGGGTGCCTGAGCTTCGCAAGCAGGGGGCACGCATGCGACGCTCTCTTGAAGAATCCATGTGCCGAGGGGACGGCTTCAGCGGCGCCGAACTCACCGAGTTCTATGCGCACCCGATGCTCCAGCCGATGATAAAGCGTCTCGTGTTCGTCTCTGCGCATGACATCGGCAGTACGCTTGTTGGCTATCCCGATGAGAACGGGAGGGTGCTACGAGGCCTTTCTGGTGTCGTTGAGTCGATCGGCAAGCGCGACTTGTTGCGCCTAGCGCATCCTTCTGACTTGCGGTCCCGGGGAGACTGGCACAATTGGCAGCGGGAGTGCTTCGAAGCAGAGCGCATGCAGCCGTTCAAGCAGGTCTTCCGTGAGTTATATCTGCGAACCAAGAGCGAGCAGGGAAATTGCGAGATGTCGCGGCGATACGCCGGGCATCAGGTCAATCCTCGCCAAGCCCTAGCGCTCCTCAAGCAGCGCCAATGGTTTTTCGCGCCAGAGGAAGGCTGCCGACGCGTCTTTCACGACGAGGGTCTGGTCGCCGAACTGTGGTTCCAAGAGCACTTTCACACACCGGCAGAGGTAGATGGCCTGACTCTTGAGGGCATCGCATTCCGTACCAAGGGAGGAGACCGACACGCGGTTCATCTCATGGATGTCCCAGAACGTCTGTTTAGCGAAGTGATGCGCGATCTCGATCTCGCCGTGAGCGTTGCCCACGCTGGGGGAGTCGATCCCGAGGCGTCGGCATCAACCATCGAGATGCGCGCGACGCTCCTTGGGGAGACCTGCCGACTGCTTGGATTAAACAATGTGCGAGTGGACGGTCATCATGCTGTGATAGATGGAACTAGAGCGAGGTACAGCGTCCATCTTGGTAGCGCGACAACCCAGGTGCTGCCCGGGCGGATGCTTGTGATTGTCGCTGTGCACAGCCAGTACCGTGGTCGAATTTTCTTACCTTTCGCGGACGAGGATCCGAGGACAGCCGAGGTGATGACCAAGACGCTGTTGCTTGCTCGCGACCAAGAGATCAAAGACCCGTCGATTCTGGGCCAGATCAGCTGAGGTGCGTTGCGATACCCGAGATTCGACGACTGGAGCTCTGCCGCGCTCTTAGATCGTCCTCACTGATTTTCTAGCGTGTACCCACAGTGTTTGAAGCAGTTGACGCCGCCGCTGGGCGGCATCGGGGCGGTCCTGTTCGGCGGCGTGGGTCGTCTTTTTTTTGGTAGCTCAGGCCGAGCTTCTTGAGCGCCGCGTAGATCGCCGATTCGGAGCACTCGACCCCGAGCATCTCGCCCCACTCGGGGCCGGTGGCGTCGGGGCGCTCGGCGACGAGATGGGCGAGTTCGTCGCGATCGATCTTGCGGACGCCGGGGGACCCCTGCCTGCGCGGGGCGGTCTCGCCGTGCTCTCGCCTGCGTTGCTTGATGCCGCGGACCCAGGCGCGGCTGACGGCAAAGGTCTCGGCGATTTGCCTGGTTGCCATGCCGCGATCGCACGCGGCGAGGACTTTATCGCGGAGATCCTGCGAGTACGGCGTAGCCATCCGTGGCTCCTTCCCGGTCCCGAGCGACCGAGATCCGAAGCTACAACCAATGCCTTGTCCGCGCAACCGACCACGCGCCGAACGGCGCTAGATATGGGGTGAAGACGCTCTAAAGCCTTGGGTCAACAGGCTCACTCTCCATAGCAAGCACTCCGAACACGCATTCATGAACCCGCCGCAAGGGCTCGCGTCGGACGAACCGCTCCAGCGACTCGATGCCGAGCGCGAACTCACGCATCGCCAGCGAACGCTTGTGCTTTAGGCCGCGCTTGCGGAGACGGTCGAGATGCTCCGGGGCGAGGTAATCAGGGCCATAGATGATCCGGAGGTACTCCGGGCCTCGGCACTTAACCGCTGGTTGCAGCAGGCCCTGGCCGCCCCGGGCAATGAACTCGCGCGGCTTCACCACCATGCCCTCGCCACCTTCAGTGGTCATCGACTCCCACCACGCCATAGCGTCGGCGCTGCTCGCCTCATCAGTAAGGTTGACAAGCCGATGGTTCGTGGCCATGAGCAGCTGATCGTGCTCAGCTAGGCGGGCAAGGGTGCTCATGTGCCAGAGGTGGTCACGATCGACATGGACGCCGCCCTCGGTGGCGAGAAGATGAAACGGGGCAAGTTTGAGGTCTTCGAGTGATTCGACCTCCCAGCAGTACTGCCGATAGGCCTGGGTGTACTTGACGATCGCGGCCTCTCTCGCTCCGTACCGCTCCGCCAGCTGTCGGAGCTCATCCCCACCGACGCGCTCTGACGCCGCAGCCAAAGCCGGAACTGCTTCGGCTAGTGCAGAGCGAGCGGCACTGCCGACGGCCGCGTACTGATCACGGAGCAGAGCCTGAGCCTTCGCAGACCACGGCATCAATTCGCAATCCAGACACATCCACGAGGTGTCGAGTTCGTTCCAGAGCCCCGCTGATTCGATGCTCCCGCGGACGCGGTCGAGGAAGGCTGCTTCTAGCTGCTCATCGTTGAAGAAGCGGCGTCCGGTGCGGGTGTAGACGATGCCAATCTCGTCCGCGCCGTCTCGCCTGGTGACGCCGAAACGCGCGCGAGCCGCGTTCGCATCCCGGCATACCACAACCACCGCACGCGAGCCCATGTGCTTCTCTTCGCACACGACCTCCGTCACGCCGCGACTCCGGTAGTAATCGAAAGCCTCGGCAGGATGTTCCAGCAATCCAGGACGCTCGGACGTCTCGCACGGCGACATCGTGGGAGGCAGGTAGACCAGCCACCGCGGATCGGCGGCGAATCGACTCATCACCTCCAACGCAGCCGTTGCGTTCTCTTCGCGAACAGTGACATTCCGCTGCAGCCTCGTATCCACGATCCGCTTCCCGACGACATCGGTAAGGTGCAGCATGTCGTCGTGCTGCTGCTGTGCGGTTAGCTCGTCCCCATGAAAACGGGCATCGTCCGGCAAGAAAGGCTTTGCTGGCTCGGCGTAGACAGCTTTCGCATCGACCGAGACCAATTCTCGTTCGGGGTACCGCAACGCGGTGAGCTTGCCGCCGAACACACACCCCGTGTCGATGCAGATCGTGCCGTTGAGCCAATCCGCCTCAGGCACAGGCGTATGGCCATAGACAACCATCGCCCGTCCGCGATACTCACCCGCCCAGTTGTACCGGACAGGCAACCCGAACTCGTCGGTCTCCCCCGTGGTCTCGCCGTAGAGACAGAACTCGCGGACCTTGCCCGAGCCACGGCCCTGCATGCTCTCTTGGAGCCCGGCGTGCGCGATCACCAACTTGGCGTCATCGAGCACATAGTGGCTCACGAGCGAATCGATGAACTGCCGAACCGCGTCGAGAAACTCTGGTGGTTCACTCTCAAGCTGCTCTATCGTCTCAGCGAGCCCGTGCGTGAGCTGCACCTTCTTGCCGTTGAGCTTCCGCATGAGCTTCACGTCGTGATTGCCCGGCACGCAGTGCGCCACGCCGTCACGCACAGCTCGCATGACCAGCCGCAGCACGGCGGGCGACTTCGGACCACGGTCCACAAGGTCGCCTAGGAACAGCAGCTTGCGATCACTGGCCTCCGCGGGTGGCGTGACCGACCAATCGCCCTCGGGCACATCCGTGTGTCGATCAACGCCGTAGCCGAGCGACTCCAAGAGCTTAACTAATTCGTCGAAACAGCCGTGAATATCACCAACAATGTCGAACGGGCCATGCTCGTGCTTCTTGTTGTTCCACAGCGGCGTCCGTTCAATGGTCACCGCGTCAATGTCGTCTTCGGATTCGAGAATCCAGGCGTGTCGGTAGCCCTCCCGCTTGAGGCCCTTGCCACCACGGCCCATGCCGCGCCGCAATGCCGCGCGCTGGTTCCGAACGACGTGCGGCCCGAAGTCACGATCAGGTCGATCGACATTGCGATCCTGGCACACCCGCTCGGGAAGATTCAGAACAATCGCGACGGGCAGACAGTGATGGTCCCGCGCAAGCTGCACGTACTTGCGGCGATCCTCGGGCCGAACATTGGTCGCGTCGATGACCGTCAGCAATCCATTCTTGAGTCGCTTTCCGGCGATGTAGTGGAGAACATCGAATGCGTCTTCCGACGCGGCCTGGTTATTCTCGTCGTCCGAAACAAGCCCGCGGCAGTAGTCGGACGAGAGCACCTCCGTGTGCTTAAAGTACTTGCGGGCGAACGACGTCTTGCCGGAGCCTGATGGGCCGACGAGGACAACCAGAGAGAGTTCGGGGAGGTCGATATTCATGTGCCCACCTCCCGGAGATGTTGGTCGATCGTTGCGCGTAGATCCTCCCAAGTAGAGCCCGTCCACTTTGGTGGTTCGGTAGCTGCGATGATCATGGGCCATACCGCAGAAAGCTCCCGACGGCACGGTTCTGACGGCTTCAACCAGCCATGGGTTCCATGGCGTCGTTGCCAGTCATAGAGAGCCTGCCAGGCTCGGTCGGTAAGATCCGGATTGTCCGAAAGCACGGCTTCCAAAAGCACCGGGATGGTGTCCCATCCACTGTGGAGAGCGAGCAGATGCAGTGCGGCGACTTGACCCTGGGCCGTTCCACTCGTGACGAGCTTACGAGCCATATCCTGCCATTCACGACGCGGCGTGTCCATGAGCGCAGCGATCGCCGAACGTCGAACGAGCCCACTTGAATCGTCTAGCCGCTCAACTACGAACGGAGCCGCCGGGACCTTGTCGAGTCTTGCCAAAGCCGTTACGGCTGCAGCTCGAACTCGTGAACGCGGATGTTGGACAAATCCAGATACGCACTCATAGTCCGTCGCGGAGGTTCCAGTCTCGCCGAGGGTGGCTACCCACCCCGGGGCCACGCTGTCTCTGCGTTCGGACGAAATGCGACTGCGGGCCTCTTCTGCGAAGTGCGTCCACCCCTGAGACTTCAACGCCCATTGAGCAGATTCACGTACTGGTCGAGCATCGGCGAGAGAAAGCTCGATCAACTCCGGCGTGAAGTGCACCGTTTGCTCATCGCTCAATGATCGCAGCACCACCGTGCTCACTGAACTTGCACGATCAACAAGCAGCCGTCGAAGGGTGTCTTCGGCAACCTGCACATCTCCTCGGATAACTCTGAATGCAAGCCAGCGACGAACGACTGGGTCCGGATCCTGCAAGATCCGGTCAAGAAGATCTCTTCGGGCGTCCTGGCATTCCAGCAACAAGCCCATGCAATACCGCCGGGTCGTTGCCCTTTCATGATCGAGCCCAGCTTCAAGCTCGACCAGTGAGTAAGGAGCCTGGAGGTGGTCACGGATGGATGCTTGAATCGCGGAGAGATCGACTCGCTGCACCGACGCAAGGTGCTCGACGAGATCATGATGCTCAATGAGCTCACTGGCGATGCCAGTGTCCATGAGCCTGTTCAGAGCGGTTTCCGCCGCGACGCGTACTTGTGGAACCCAGTCCCCCAGTTGAATGAGCAGGTACGGGACGGCTCGCGGGTGGCCGAGTGTCGCAAGGGCGTTGGTCGCTGCTTCCCGCGTGTAGCCATTAGCACTCAGAGTCGCAACTCCGAGCATCTCGACCGCGTCATCGCGGGTTAGCCGTTGGAGCTTGGATACGTCTTCCGGCTTGATCCACGGGGAACGGAAACTGGAGTAGAGCCGCGTCCACTCGCGAGGCCCGATGGTCCGCATCAGACCTGCGAGCACCGATGCAAGCTCTGCACGGTCGTCTGAGTTTGCGCGCACAAGCCACTCGACCGCGTTCGGAACCGCGAAGGCACTGCTCTTTCGGTTCAGCGTCCACAGCGGCAGGTTCCGGTTGCCGGAACGCCCGATTATTCTGCGAAGGATGGCTTCGAGTCGATCTAGCATCGCTCGAAGACTCCCATCTGCGTCGGGGAACCGACAGCATCATCCACCGGGCCGACTGGCAGATATCGCACCGAGTATCCATGCTCACCCGCCACCGAATCCGCCCACGATCGGAACTGTTCTCGTGTCCACTCAAACCTGTGGTCGCGATGACGGAACTGCCCCGCTGGCAGCGTCTCCCACATCACGTTGTACTCAGCGTTCGGCGTCGTGATGATGACTGCACCCGGCCGGGCGAACTCGAAGACCGCCCGCTCGAACGCTCGGAGGCGTGGTGGGTCGAGATGCTCGATGACTTCGACACAGGCCGCTGCATCGAAACCGGTGAGCCGCTCGTCCCGGTAGATGAGCGAGCCATGGAGAAGCTCGACGCGCTTACGTTGCATGTCCGGGAGGCGGTCGAGTCGTAGCTTCTCAGAGGCCCGTTCTAGCGACCGGATGGACACATCCATGCCGACGATCCGGGTGAACTGCCGCTCCTTGAGCAGGTCGCGGAGGAGCTTCCCCTCGCCGCAGCCCAGGTCGAGCACGCTGGTCGCCCCGCTCGCCTTGAGCGCAGCGAGCACCGAGCCCATCCGCTGCGCGTTCAGGCTCAGCTGCTTCTCGATCTGTTCCTCTTCCGCATCGTGCGCCCGCTCCGATGCGTCCGGATCGGGGTCATCCTCGACAGCGAGGCGCGCGAGGGCATCACGGGTCAAGCGGTGCTGATGCTTGAGGTACCGGCGGGTAATCAGGTCCTTCTCAGGGTGGCTGGGCAGCCACGACTTGCCACGAGCGAGGAGCTTCTCGACCTCGTCCTCCCCGACCCAGTAGTGCTTGTCGTTGTCGAGCACCGGGAGGAGCACGTAAAGATGCTGCAAGAGCGTCTGAAGCGGGAGCTTGTGCGTGATCGTGAGCGTGTGGTAGGGTCCCTCACCCCAACTCACAAAGGTCTCGTCGAGCGGGTGCCGAACCGCGGTCACGGCGTAGCCGAGTGGCTCGAACAGACGGTGTAGCAGCCCATCGCCACCTCGGCTCGGTACCACGGCGATGGTTGCCTTGAGTGGCAACGGCTTGTCGACGAGCTCCTGTCGCTCTTTGCTCCGCCCGTTCATCGCTGTCGAGAAAAGCCTGTTCAAGGCGACGCTCAGGAACGATGACGCCACATACGGGCGGTCGTTGACATATTGATCGAGCGTGTTCTCGCCTCGGCCCCGAACCAAACCCACCGGGTCGACATCGAGCAGGACCGCGACTTCGCACCGCTCAGCGGACGCCTCCGGATAGAAGACATGCACCCGTCCAAAGCTCATGTCGAAGGACTGCAGGCCGGCCGGGTTCTTGTGCAACAGATAGCCGAGGTCCGTCGCGGGCGGGCCGTCGGGACTACGGGATGTGGTGATCGAGAGCAGCATCGGCAGGTCATTATACTGGACAAGTGTAGATGCAACGAATGCTGGTTTTGAACGGCATCTCAGCGCTCCTAGTGCGCACCATGTCATCTACAGCGGGTGAACGCAAAACCGCTCCACACCCGCTTCTTTCAGACAACTTCCCCAAGGCGCACTGCTAGGCCGTGTCTGACGGATCGAGGATCGCAAGATATCGCCGCATGAATGCGAGCTTGAGCATGCCAAGGAAGCTCGTGGCGAGTTTCTCGAAGCGGGTGCCGATCCGGCGGTTTTCTTTGCGGTGTTCGATGGTCCGCTCGACCACGTTACGACCCCGGTAGACGAGCCTGTTCAGGCCGCGTCGGCCTTCGCGTTCGATCTGATCTGACCTCTGCGGGATCACATCAAAGATGTCCCGACGCTCGCATCACCGACGCACTCTCGGGAAGCTGTACCCCTTGTCGCCCAGCACCCACATCATGCCGTCGAGCGTGGTGCGGTGATCGTTCCAACGCCCGCCCGGCTGGCGCTTGGGCATCAGCGTCCTGATCAGGTTCCACTGCTCGTCGGTCAGCTCGTAGTGCTTCGTCGGCGGCATCCGGCGTCCTCAACAGCGGCCCAATCCGTGGCCCCCGAAGGCGACAGTTTCTGCGAAGCGCAACCCGGTCATGCGACGAAAATCACAGCCGTCAGACACGGCCTAGCGAAGCTGCATGCCGAGCAGCCACTGCCAGACCGTTTGGGAGTCCGGGTCCGCGTACACCCGCAGCACGCCCGCATGCTCAAGGGCAAGTCGCGAGCCGCCCGAAGTTGCCATGAGACCGATGCGCACCGGGCCATCATCTGTGAAGCTTGCACCGCCTCTCGGTGCTGCATCGACGCTGAACGATGGAGTGAACGCCTCTTGCACGGCTTGGGTCATCACCACCGCTGCGGCTGGCAACTCGGTGAGCAGCGCTGCGAGCTGGGCTGCTCCAAGGTGCTCGGCATCGTGCTCGTCGCGCCAACCGCCGTCGGCACGGCGTGCGAGTTGCAACCGGTTGCCCCCAGCTTCAACGCCAAGCAGCGCGATGTCGCCCGCAGCCGCCCTGAGTATCGTTCGGCTCAGGTACGAGGCGGGGGCCGTGTCGATCCGTTCGGCTTCGCTCAGTTTCATAGCGAAAACAACGGGACCCCAGGGATCTGATCCATCGTCGCTCGCCACTCGGCAGCGGACCGCGATGTTCGCTGCATCGATCGGTGTGAGCAACTCGGCGAGCCATGTGCGCCCGCCCCGCCGTGCATCGGTGACGGTCCAAGATGCGATGGCGGGCGCAGCAAGCAACTCTGGGTCATCAAGCACGCGGTCGCCCGAGAGCGCTGCGAGCTGCCTTGCTGCCAGCTTGACAAACTCGCTCTCGCACTCGGTTTGCAGCGGCTCGCGCATCACCCACCGGCTTCCGAGCCTGTCGAGCACCAGCCGGCCGCTTGCTGAATTGATCTCGATCCGTGCGGGGTCAAGCGGCACGCCCGGCATGGCCGCGGTCGACAGCCATGAGCGGCTGCCGCTCGCAAAGAGGTCCATAAGTTGCGCGTCGCACAATCCGTTCCATGCGTCCGCTGACGGCGTGCCGCTATCGGTTGGTGTCACGCGCACGCCAACTTTGCCACCGAAGGGCTGCTGGCTGAATTCGAGCCGTACGCTCGTGGTGTCTTCGAATTGAATAGCCGCCCAAGGACCACCCGAGGTAGCTTCCCCGCCGGGCTGGGCCGTGGCCGCTGCGAGCAGCCGGGTTAACGCCCGCAGGCGCGTCTGGTCGCCGGCCCACGTTGTCTGGTTACCCTGAGCGTTTGTCCACGCGATTTGCCACTCGCCCGTTGCAGTTTGGGTCGCTTCGCCGCCCTCGACGCGCACCGCGGCGATCGCCGATGCCGAGGCACCGATGAGCCGCCTGGGCTCGGCCGGCCCAGCACCCGATGGCCAAGCGACCACGGCGCCAAGCCCAAGGCCAGCACAGACAACCGCCAACGTGATGAGCCGAACGACACGCACCTCGGCACTGTATCGCGCCGACGCCTTAGACTGTTGGCGTGAAGCCACTGATCGGGATCACCTGCGACCTGTGCGACTCGCCCAACGGCAAGCGTCTGTTCAGCTACCCGACGTATGGCAGGGCCATCGAGGCAGCGGGGGGGCTGCCGATGTGGATCGCACCGAGCCAGCACAACATCCCGGCGATCCTCGATCGGCTCGATGGCTTGCTGCTCACCGGGGGCGACGACCCGCGAACCGAGCCCTTCGGAGTGCCATCCCATCCGGCGATCGTGCCGGTCGAGCCCGATCGGCAGGCGTTTGAATCGGCGCTGCTCAGCGCCTGCGACCTTCGGCCCGAACTGCCCATCCTCGGCATCTGCCTAGGCATGCAGATGATGGCCCTCCACGCGGGCGGCACGCTCGACCAACACCTGCCCGATACGCGTAACGATTGGCATCGGCACTGGAACGCCGAGCACGCGGTGGTTCCTGAGCCGGGCTCCATCATCGAACTCGTGGGCATGGTTCTCAGTAAACATCGGCAGGCCGTGAGCGATCCCGGCTCACTGGCGGTCATCGCTCGCTCGGACGACGGGCTCATCGAAGCGATCGCGGCCACAGGTAAACACTTCGCCATCGGCGTGCAGTGGCACCCCGAGCGGACGAGCGAGCCCGTCGTTGGGTCTGCGCTCTTTACGGCGTTTGTTACAGCGTCTCGGCTAACGCGTTCGAGTCCTTAACGCCCAGCGTCGCGTACACCTCGCGCGTCGCGTTCGAACGGTTCAGCGTGTAGAAGTGAATCCCATCGACCGAGTGATCCAGCAGGTCCCGGCACTGCTCGGTCGCCCAATGCACGCCCACCCGGCCTACCGATTCACTGCTGCCATCGGTCCGATTCACCGCGCGAAGCAGCGGGGCGGGGAAGCGTGCGCCCGACGCAAGGTCGGCCATCCGCTTCATCCCTCCGAGCGTGGTAATGGGCATGACCCCCGCCACGATCGGCACCTTGATGCCGGCCAGTCGGCACCGGTCGCGGAAGTCATAAAAATCACGGTTATCAAAGAATAACTGGGTGACAATCGAGTCCGCGCCCGCGTCGACCTTGGCTCTGAGATGCTCGATTTCTTCAAGCCGGTTGGGCGTCGCCGGGTGGCCCTCGGGAAAGCCTGCGACGCTGATGCCAAAGCCCCGCTTGTCCGGGTGGAAGCCTCGATCATTGAACCGTTTGATGTGCGCTACCAATTCCGCTGCCCGCTTGAGGTCGTCGTCCTCGAACCGGTGAGCTGGTGCTTCCTTCGGCGGGTCGCCGCGCAACGCGAGGATGTTGCTGATGCCTGCGGATGCGTACCGCTCCAGCAGTTCGTCGAGTTCACTGACTCGCTGCGAGACGCACGTCAGGTGAGGCATCGGATCGAGCGTGGTCTCGTCCTTCAGCCGGAGCACCAGGTCTTGGGTCACCTTGCGCGTGGTGCCGCCCGCGCCATAGGTCACGCTCACAAACGTGGGCTTGAGCGTCTGAAGCTGGGCGATGTTCTCAAAGAGCGTCAGGCCCGCGTCTTCTGACTTAGGCGGGAAAAACTCGAAGCTGAACGTCGTCTTGCCGCCTGCAAAGATGTCCTGCGCGTGCATGGTGGCGTCCCCGGCGGGGTGGCGAACGGTCGGACCAATGACCACCCCCGGGCGGCAGCCCGAGGGTGTCGGATCGTGTCAATCTACCCAGATCAATAGCGGTAGTGCTCGGCCTTGTAAGGCCCGTTCACAGGAACGCCAAGGTAGTCGGCCTGGTCCTTGCTGAGTTCGGTAAGCCGAACGCCCAGCTTATCGAGGTGCAGGCGTGCGACCTTCTCATCAAGGTGCTTGGGCAGCATGTACACCTTGTTCTCGTATGAATCATTGTTGGAGTGCAGTTCCATCTGGGCGATCACCTGGTTGGTGAAGCTCGCGCTCATCACGAAGCTCGGGTGGCCGGTGGCGCAGCCGAGGTTCAGCAGCCGGCCCTCAGCGAGCACCAGCAGTGACTTGTTCAGGCTCTTGAACACGAACTCGTCGTACTGCGGCTTGATGTTCACCCGCGTTACGTCGCTGTTCTTGGCCAATTTCTCCATCTGGATCTCGTTATCGAAGTGACCGATGTTGCCGACGATCGCCTTGTCCTTCATTCCCTTCATGTGCTCGAAGGTGATGATGTCCTTGTTGCCGGTGGTCGTGATGAAGATATCGGCGCGGCCGATCACATCCTCGATGCGCACAACCTCCAGGCCCTCCATCGCCGCCTGCAACGCGCAGATCGGGTCGATCTCCGTGACTACCACGCGGCAGCCTTGGCCACGCAGCGCCTGCACGCAGCCCTTGCCCACGTCGCCGTAGCCGCAGACCACGGCCATCTTGCCGCTGAGCATGACATCGCTCGCGCGGTTGAGCCCGTCGATCAGCGAGTGCCGGCAGCCGTACACGTTGTCGAACTTGCTC
The DNA here is from genome assembly GCA_964352615.1 of uncultured Phycisphaeraceae bacterium. Lineage (GTDB taxonomy): Bacteria > Planctomycetota > Phycisphaerae > Phycisphaerales > UBA1924 > OFTM382. The sequence continues at coordinate 108,125 of CAYGSG010000001.1, read as the reverse complement.
TTGGTCACGCTGTCGTTCACGTTGATCGCTGGGAACGGCAGCTGGCCGGATTCGGCGAATTGGTAGAGGCGGAGAACGCCGGTGGTGGTTTCCTCGGAGACGCCGCGGATGTTTGCAGCGATCTTCGACCAGCAGCCGGGGAGCTCTTTTTCCTGCTCTCGGAGCTGGTTCAGGAACGCACCGATCTCGTCGGGGTCCTTGTCGGGGTTGAACGCGGGGATGGCACCCGTCTTCTCGTACTCGGCGCCCTTGAGCACCATCATCGAGGCATCGCCGCCGTCGTCAAGAATCAGGTTGGGTCCGTTGCCATCGGGCCAGTTGAGAATCTGGCGGGTGCACCACCAGTACTCCTCCAGTGTCTCGCCCTTCCAAGCGAACACCGGAACGCCCTTGGGGTTGTCCGGGGTGCCGGTGCGGCCGACAGCAACCGCCGACGCTGCCGAATCCTGCGTGCTAAAAATGTTGCACGAGGCCCAACGCACTTCCGCGCCAAGATCAACCAGCGTCTCGATCAGCACCGCGGTCTGCACGGTCATGTGCAGCGAGCCCGCGATCCGTGCGCCTTTCAGCGGCTTCTTCGCGCCGTACTCCTCGCGGAGCGCCATCAGCCCGGGCATCTCCTGCTCGGCCAAGCGGATCTCGTGGCGGCCCTCAGCAGCCAGCGACAGATCCCTTACCTTGTAATCAAGCGTGTTTGCAGTCTCAACCATGCTCATGTTCGCTCCAATGAAGTGAGAGTATCTCTAACCCGTTGCCCGCACCCTCGCCGACGCGGCGAGCAGACCCGGCCCCGTGGCTCGAGGGTCCGCGGGAAGTTCAACAACCGCCGGGGCATCAAAGCCCGCCTCGGCAAAAAGCTCGATCAGGCGCTCACGCGAGAACCCCAGGTGCCAGTGCCCCATCGTCTCGCGGTAGTCCTCCCGGCTGTGCTCGGTCATGTCAACAACCGACATCACGCCCCCGCCGCGGTCGGTCCGAAGCACGCGTGCGCATTCGCTCAGCATCTCAACAGGATTCGCGATGTGGTGCACCACCAGCACCGCGATGGCAGCGTCCACGCTATTGGTATCGAGCGGCAGCGATGCGACCTCGCCCTCCACAAACCGCACGTTGTCGAATTTGCCTAGACGCTTTCGAGCCGCCGCGAGCATCTCGGGCGATTGATCGACCGCGACCACTTCGCGGACGCGCGGCGCCAGCCACTCCGCTGCATTGCCCGTGCCGCACCCGAGGTCGGCGACCACCCAGTCCGGAGGGATCAGGCTCAACGCGCCCGAGGGCAGCACCCGCGAGCCAAACAGCTCCTGGCGGATCGTGTCCCACTTGCCCGCGACGCGACCGAAGTACGCCTGCGAATCCAGTGGGCGCTCAGCGAGAACCGAGTTCAGCCTGTGGTCGTCAGCTTCGAATTCTGTTGAGCCGCTGGCCAGCATCTCATCGCGGGCCGCGGTCCACAGGCTTCGTGGCGCCGGCTGCAAATCATCAAGCACCAGCCGGTACAGCGCCATCGTGCCCCGCTCGCGCCGCCTGAGCCACTGGCCCTCGGTCAACGTCTTGAGGTGTCGGCTTGCGGTCGATTGCGGCAACTGAAGCACGCTCGCCAGTTCACCGACCGTCAGCTCCTGTCCTTCGAGCACCCGGAGCATGCGGAGCCGAATCGGCTCACCGAGCTGACCGAGCAGCGAGGCGAGGTCCTGAGACGGATTCTGAGATGGCGAGGAAAGCGTGTTCATCCGTGTATCCGGATGTATCGTAGATACACGGCGGTCCACGTCAACCAAGCGACCAAAAATGTTGTTGCCGTGTCTCATGAGGAGTTCTATCGGACCTGCATATCAGGCCAGACTCAGCGCCCGATCCGTCCCATCGGAACCAGACGGGCGGTGGGGCCGGGCACATCGCCCGCCTGACGGATGGCGTAGGTTGCCTCGGAGTCGTCGAGGTCGAACCACAGCACCATCTTCCAGCGGTTCAACGCCTGGCGAGGCCGATTCGTTCGCTCGTAGAACCGTGCCAGTGCCCGCTGGGGTCGATCGTCCGATCGGCCCGCAAGGTCCGCCGCTGACAAGAGCGCCTGCTCCTGGCCATCGGGGTCGCCCGCTTTGCCGAGGAATTCGCCCATCAGCAGGTAGTCCTCGAAGTTTCCCGTCGATTGCGCCCGGGCCAGCAGCACCTCTTCGAGCACGTCGACCCGTTCGAGCTCGGTGAGCACCTCGGCGTAGGCCCTGACGTACACAGGGCTTGCGGGATCAAGCCCATGAGCGATCGCTAGGTGCTCCGCCGCACTGCCAAGATCGCCGTTGGCAGCGAGCGAACGTCCCAGTTCGTACTGGTACTGAGCCCGGCCCGGGGCGAGTTCGATCACCCTCTGTTGGAACGCGACCGCGTCTGGGTAACGCCCCTGCGCATACGCCGTGTTGCCGTGGGCACGCATCATGGGCACGGGCCGCGAGGCACACCCGCCTGCCAGCGACCCGAGCACGCCCATCGCGATCGCAATCAGCGGCAGTGCAAGGCGGGCGCGCGACGTGGTGGGCTGGATAGGCATGCCCCGATGGTATCCGTCGCGCGGTATGCTCGCCCCATGGCCAGCACCGTTGTGCTCAGGCACGAGATGCCCGATGGGTCGCACCACTTCGACTGGCTGTTCGAGCGCCCCGGCTTGCCGGGCTCCGATCCCGATGACCGAGTGCTCGTCGCGTTCAGGCTCCGCGAGCCGCCTTCGGGCGTAACGACCCTGGACGCCGACCGGCTGGCCGACCATCGCAGGCTGTACCTGCACTACGAGGGGCCAATTTCAGCCGGCCGGGGCGACGTCTACCGCGTCGAGCACGGCGAGTGCGAGATTCTCCGCGACGACGACGCCGGCTTCGAGGTGCTCGTCAGCCTGGGCGACTCCGAACAGCCCGATCTTTGGGTGGGGCTGCCGGTCGCCGGCCCGGTCTGGCGACTGGTGAAGCACAACCCTGTGGGTCGATAAGCCCAGCATGTGCGGCCTCGTCGGCATCGTGACTTCCCGTGCCCACTCGCTTGCGCTTGAACCGGGCGTGCTGGACGCCATGCGCGACCGCCTGAGCCATCGCGGCCCCGATGGTGCCGGCGCTTGGACCGATGCCCACGCGGCGCTGGGTCACCGCAGGCTGGCGATCATCGATCCTTCGCCCGCTGGCCATCAGCCGTACATGGCTCGGCAGGACGGTCCGGTGCTCGTCTACAACGGCGAACTCTACAACGACCGCGAACTCCGCTCCGAACTCGGACCCGCTGTCCGCTTTCGATCATCGTGTGACACCGAAACACTCTGGCACGCGCTGGACCGGTGGGGGACCGAGGCGCCGAGCAAGCTGCGCGGCATGTACGCATTCGCGTGGTACGACGCGGCAAACCACCGGGTTGTGCTCGCTCGCGATCCGCTGGGCATCAAGCCGCTGTACGTATGGGAGGGCTCGCTTGACGCCGTGCCCGTGGTCGCGTTCACCAGCGAAATACCCGCGCTGTTCGAGTGTCCGGGTATCGAGCCTTCGCCGGACATGCTGGGCTTGAGCGCGTACCTCAGCACCATCCGAACCGTCAACGGCCCGCGCACCATGTTCGCCAGCGTGCGATCGCTGCTGCCGGGCGAGATCGCCGAGTACGACCTCTCCGGCGAGCGTCCGCATCTCATCCGATCAGACCGCGTGCGCATCGAGCAGATGACACGCCAAGCAGACTTCGAATCGGCGTTCGAAGACAGCGTGCTCCGGCACCTGCGGTCTGACGTGCCGCTGTGCGCGTTGCTCTCGGGCGGGCTCGACAGCTCCGCGATCTGCGCATCCGCTAGGCCCCATCTTGACAGTCTCCACACCTACTGCGCGGGCGCCGCTTCCGATGATGCTGGCGATGATCTTGCTTCGGCTGCATTGGTTGCTATGCACCTGGGCACCGAGCACAGTTCGATCGAACTCGATGAGCAGATGTTCGTTACGACCTGGGAGTCGATGGTCAACACGCTCGGCGTGCCCCTCTCAACACCGAACGAGACCGCGATCCACCTGCTCTGCCGGGCCATGCGCCGCGATGGCAAGCGCGTCACACTCTCAGGCGAAGGGGCCGACGAACTGCTTGGCGGGTACGAAGCGCCGATGGCCGCTGCGGCGGCGCACATCGCCTCGGGCAACGCCGATCCCGGGCTCTTTCAGCTCGCCTCAAACTCGTGGTGCCCGCTCGACCTCAAGGCCACCGTGCTCACGCCCGACGCTGTCTCGCTCGCCGAGGCAGACCAGTGGCTCACAGCCTACTACCGAACGACCTTCGAAGCGTGCGCACGAGAGATCTCCGAACCCCTCGCAGCACACCTGCGATTCCATCGCACGGTCAACCTCACCGGCCTGCTCGGCCGGCTTGATTCCGCATCCATGCTCGCCTCGATCGAGGGGCGAACACCCTTCGCCGACATCGCGCTCGCAGCGTGCGCCGAGGCTCTGCCGATGGCGGATCGCTACGCGCCGGAGCATCCGCTGCGGACCAAGATCGCGCTTCGGCGTGCGTTCCAACATCGGCTGCCCGCATCCATCGTGGATCGGCCAAAGGCGAGCTTCCCCTTGCCATTCGAGAAATGGATGAGCGGTCCCGCACGAAACGCCGTCGCATCCGACTGGATCCGCTCGGTCATCTCGCCGGAAGCGCTCGCGCTTACCACCTCGGCCCCGCACACGCATTGGCGGCTCGCGTGGCCCATCATCAACCTTGCGCTCTGGGGCGAGCGGTGGTGGGGCGACGGCGCGGCATACTCCTCAGAGGCCGTCGAAGCAACGGTCTAGGCAGAGCCAAGCAGTGCCTTGAGGTAGTGGCCCGTGTAGCTCGCTTTGTTCGCGGCGATCTGTTCGGGCGTACCCGTGGCCACGATCTCGCCGCCCGCGTCGCCGCCCTCCGGACCCAGGTCGATCACCCAGTCGGCGGTCTTGATGACGTCGAGATTGTGCTCGATGATGACCAGCGTATTGCCCGCGTCGGCGAGACGGTCCAGCACGCCGATGAGCTTGCGGATGTCCTCGAAGTGCAGTCCCGTGGTCGGCTCATCGAGCACATACAACGTGCGCTCGCCCGTGCCCGTGCCATCAGGCCGCACGCCCTTGCCGAGTTCGGTCGCGAGCTTGACCCTCTGGGCTTCGCCGCCGCTGAGCTGCGTCGAGGGCTGGCCGAGCGTTATGTACTCGAGGCCCACATCGCGCAGGCACTCCACAAACCGAAGAATCTTCGGGTGGTTCTCGAAGAAGCTGCACGAGTCCTCGACGGTCATCGCCAGCACGCCCGCGATGTCCTTGCCGCGGAACGTCACCTCAAGCGTCTCGCGGTTGTACCGCTTGCCGTCGCAGACCTCGCACTGCACGAACACATCCGGCAGGAAGTGCATCTCGATGCGTTTGAGCCCCTGACCCTGGCACGCCTCGCACCGCCCGCCGCCGGCTTGTGCGGTCACGTTGAAGCTGAACCGGCCCGGTTTGTAACCGCGTATCTTCGATTCCTTCGTCTGCGTAAAGATCTTGCGGATCTCATCGAAGATGCCCGTGTAGGTCGCCGGGTTGCTGCGCGGCGTTCGCCCTATGGGCGACTGGTCCACCTCGATCACGCGGTCGATCTGGTTGATGCCGTTGACCCGCGTGTGCTTGCCCGGCATATCCCGCGAGCCGAGCAGGTGCTTCCTGCACGCCTTGAGCAGGATGCCGTTGACCAGCGTGCTCTTGCCCGAGCCCGACACGCCGGTCACGCAAACCGTGCCGCCAAGCGGGAACACCGCATCGACCTTCTTGAGGTTGTTCTCGGTGGCGCCCCTAACGATCAGCGCTTTCTTCTCACTCAACTGTTTGCGCTTTGCAGGAATATCGATCTTCGCGCGGCCCGAAAGATAATCACCCGTCAAGGAGCCCGGCGTCGCGCAGATGTCGTCGACCGTTCCTTGCGCGACGACCCGCCCGCCGTGAACGCCCGGCCCGGGCCCGATATCAAGCACGTGGTCAGCGGCGCGGATCATGTCCTCGTCGTGTTCGACCACCAGCACCGTGTTGCCGATGTCCGTCAGATGCCTGAGCGTGCGAATGAGCCGGTCGTTGTCGCGTTGGTGCAAGCCGATCGTCGGCTCATCGAGCACATAGCACGCCCCCACCAGCCCGCTTCCGACCTGCGTAGCCAGGCGAATACGCTGGGCCTCGCCGCCGCTGAGCGTCGCGGTTCGGCGGTCAAGGCTCAGGTACTCCAGACCAACCGACTGCAAAAACCGAAGCCGATTGCCCGCTTCACGCAGAATCGGCTCCGCGATCACGCCCTGCTCGGCGGTCAGCTTAAGCCCGCTGAGGTAGTCCGCTGCATCGTTGATCGTGAGCCGAGCAAGCTCGGAGATGTTCAGCATCGATGCGTCGTTCACGGGCCTGCCGATGACACTCGCCGAGAACGCCCGGTGCCTTTCCGCCTTGTGCGAACTGGTCAGTTGCACGTGCATCGCTTCGATGCGCAGCCGGTCGCCGCAGCAAGCCGGGCAGGCGTGCTCGGTCTGGAACTTGTGCAGATGGTCGCGTACCCAGCTCGATTCGGTTTTGTCGAACCATTCGCTGAGCGCCGGGATCACCCCCGACCACTTGACCTTGAACTTCTTCTCGCTCTGCGTGTCGCTGCCGTATAGCAAAACCTGGTAAAGCTCCGGGTCGATCTCGTTTACGGGCGTGGTCTGTTTGAGCCCAGCAGCCTTGCAGAAACGCCTGAGCGTCTTCGCGTAGAACATGCCGCCCGGGCCGTTCTTCTTCCACGGCGCGATGCCACCCTGGCACACGCCCAGCGCCGGGTCGGGCACCACGAGTTGCTCGTCAAATTCGAGGATCGCGCCCAGCCCGTGACACGTCGGGCACGCACCAAAAGGCGAGTTGAAACTAAACAGCCTCGGCGAGATTTCCTCGATCGCGTACTCGGGCGCTTCGGGGTCGGCGAACTTCTCGCTAAACGCGTGGTCCTTCCAGTTGCCCTCGGTCTCGCGCGCGAACAGCACCGTGCCGCCCCCGAGTCGAAGCGCCGCCTCAGTCGATTCCGCGAGCCGCTGCCGTGCGCTCTCGTCGATTACCAGCCGATCGATCACGGCATCGATCGTGTGCTTCTCGTACCGCCCGAGCGCAAACGGGTTCTCGCTGTCGCTCTTGAGCACCTCTCGCAGGTCTGCAAGTTCGCCGTTGACCCGCACCCGCGCCCAGCCCTGGCCGTGCAGCCGCTCCGCAGCGTCCTTGTGGAAGCCTTTTTGGCCCCGCACAACCGGTGCGAGCACCATCACCCGTTCGCCCTTGGGCCATTGCATGACAGCGTCAACGATTTGGCTGGCCGCGGTTGCGGTGATGGCGCGTCCCGCGCGTGCGGTGACGGTGCCGTCCTTCTTGGTCTTGGTCGGTGCCCACGAGTAAGCCACACCGCAGCGTGCGTACAGCAGGCGGAGGTAGTCGTAGATCTCCGTGGTCGTCGCGACGGTCGAACGCGGGTTGTGCGAGGCCGAGCGCTGCTCGATCGCGATCGTCGGCGGGATGCCCTCGATCTCCTCGACATCCGGCTTCTTGAGCTGATCGAGGAACTGCCTCGCGTACGCCGACAGCGACTCCATGTACTTCCGCTGGCCTTCGGCAAAGATCGTATCGAACGCCAGCGAGCTCTTGCCCGAGCCAGACAGCCCCGTGATGACCACGAGCTGGTCGCGAGGGATCTCGACATCAATGTTCTTGAGATTGTGTTCGCGCGCGCCGCGCACGCGGATGCACTTGCCCGCCGATTCAGTCTTGCTCGGCGTGCTTGGCTTGCCTGTTGTAATTGGTTTGCTTGGTTTGCTTGGTTTGCTCGGCTTGGGCTCGACGACCGATGCCGCCGCCTTGGCGGGCTTCTTGCTCGGTGCCTTGCCGGTACCGTTGCCCGTTTCTTTGCCAGTGGCTTTGGCCGCTGTTCGCTTCGATGATGCCCGCTTGGCCATAGCCTCTCCCTCCGTGGGGGCGATGCTAGGCCTGGCCGCCCGATCCGTTACCAGCATCGGCTCAAGCGCGTTACGGCGTCTCAGCGGGCGTCTCAGCGGGCGGCGCTTGCTGGGCTGGCGTGTCAGCCTGGGGCGCATCTTGCTGCGCCGGAGCGGGGCCTGCAGGCGAGCTGCTCATCTGCTTGAACCGTTGAATCATGCTCAGGAACACCAGCCCGATCGCGATCCCGAACATAAACATGCTCAGCCGCTTGAGAAAGTCACGCCTGGGCGAGTGTCGCGGTGTTGATGGCTGACCGGGTCGCATGGCGGACTCTAGTTCAAACATCGATCCCGAGCGACGCGAGGTGCCCCCTGATCTGGGCAGCCGGGTCACCTTCGTGATCGATCTGTTCGCTCCGCCAGCCCCGCCCGCGCGCCGACGCGACGTTCTCCGCGAGGTCATCAAAGAACACGATCCGCTCGGGCTGCGCACCCGTCTGCACTTCAAGCGACCGATAGATCGCCTCGTCAGGCTTGACCTGGCCCAACAGGTGGCTGCCCAAGCGGTTATCCAGCGTGCCAACCGCCGGAAAGTCCGGCACAGAGCCATCCGCCGAGGGCAGATGCCGACGCCAATGGCCCGCGTTCGTGTTGCTCAGCAGGGCTGTGCGCACGCGTTCGATTGCATTGAGCCGTGCGATCAATTCCGCCATGCCCGGGTACTCGGCGATGAGCCAGGCGTCGTGCAATCGCCCAGCGTCTGCCGAACTCAGCCTGCCCTCAGTCAGTTGTGAAAGCCCGTCGCAGAAGCCGTCGCAGTCGATCTGGCCTAGCTGGTACCGCTGAGCCAGCGCGGACCTTGCTTCGGCTGCGGCTGGCTTGAAGTCGTCGGGGCGGGTCGTCAGCCCCGCCCGCTCGCAGCCCTGCTCCCACGATCTACAGATGCGCAGCACCACGCCGCCCCAGTCGAACACGACCGTGATCGGATCGATCACCGCCGGCCCTCCGCGCGCACAGCGGACGCATCGACAGCGCCGTTCTTCATTAGCTCATCCATCACCACCGTTGCGAAGCTGCCTCTGGGCAGATCGAACGCGCACCGCAGGTACGGCCCGTGCGCATCGGCGCCGCCCTCGACCTGATGGTCCGTCACAGGCACCCGAAGCGGCCTCCGTGAGCCCGCGAATACCTCGCCAGCGGTCCGCGCAAACCGCTCCAGCGAATCAAGATTTAGCCCAACATCGGAGAGTGAACGCAGTTCCAGCACATCCGCCTCTCCAGCAGCTCTGGGCATCCGTCCACCCCACATCGGGCCGGTCGGGCTCGAGGCCTGCGCGATCGCATCGGCCTGAGCCTGCGCCAGGGTGTGCTCCGCAACCTCGCTCTCGCTGCGGTCGTTGTGGCTCATCATGATGTCGCCAACGCTCGGGGTGTCCCAGCTTCCATCCTCGATCCGGGCATCGAGCACGCGGTTGAACAGCGCGGATTGGAACGCAGACAGGTAAAACGCCCGCGCTCGCCGATCGATCGAGCGAACCGCCCGCTTGGCCCCGTCGCCCCGCGAGAGCGCCTTGAGCGACTGGCACTCGGCCTTAAGCAGCCTGGGGAACCCATCGAGCGCCGCTCGGTAGTCGCCCGCTGCGTAACGAGCCCTGGCGCCAGCTTGCGGTTCTGGCACGTCAATGCTTGGCCCAAGAAGCGCATCGAGCGATGCCTGCCAGTCCTCACGCACCATCGCGAGTCCGACCAGGTGGTTGTTGCCCAGGTGCCCGAACCGTTGAGGACCGAACCGGTTGGGTATACCGGTCGTCGCGAGGCGGTCCATCTGCTTGGAGGCCTGCCAAGCTGCACTGAGCGGCACGCCACGAACCCGGATCGAGAACCGGTTGCCCTTGAGCTGGCCCCGCCGAAGCTTGTGGGTGTGCAGGTCCGCCCAGAGCACGCTGATGCGGTCGTGGCGGAGCATCGAGAAATCCTCGAACTTTCGCCCCGGCGCGTGCACACTAAAGACCTGCCGGGTGATCGCGTGCTTGTCCTTGAGCCCCGCAAAGCCCACGCCCTTGGGCTCCACGCCGAAGTGCTGGGCGACGACATCGACCACATCGAACGTCGAGAGGTCGCGTTTTTCGATCATCAGGTACAGGTGCTCGCCCTGGCCCGCCGGCTGAAACAGCGGGATTTCCTCGACGAGAAAGTCCTCGGGCCGTTCCTTGATGACCCCGCCGATCGGGGCCGTGTCGGCGGTGATGTACGTGGGCGCGCGCGCGCCGTTGGTAAAGCCCGCAGCCCCGTTGACAGCTTCGTGCGCGCTCAAGCCTGGTCGCTCGCTGATTCGATCACCCGTTCTTCAACCAGAATCGGCACGCGCGATGCGATGCCCAGCGCGATCGCGTCGCTCGGCCGAGCATCCACGTCCACGATCTCGCCGTCGGAGGCCTGAAGCTTCAGGGTCGCGAAATAGGTGTGGTCGTCGATCGAGTTGATCTCGACCGAAACGAGCTCCGCCCCGAGCGATTCGATGACCGACGCTAGCAGGTCATGGGTCTGGGGCCGCTTGACCGCGATGCCCTTGAGCCGCCGTTCAATAGCCTGCGCTTCGGGCAGCCCGATCACGATCGGGAACGATCGCAGCCCCTCCTCGCCCGTGCCATTGATCGGGACCTCGCGCAGCTCGATCATCTGAAAATCGGTGAGTTCGCGGATCAGGATTCGGCTGAGCTGCATCGGAACGAGCAAGGCGGTCTCCCTGTCACGCGGCCTTGGGGCGGAGTGCGGTGCCCCAAGCCGAGCGACAGTAGGGGCGCTGAGGCCCATCGGGCGGGTCCAGCCGGGGTACGCTCGGGGCTTGGAACTCCTCGCAGGTGCCCTCATCTGGATGCTCATGCTGCTCGCGGTCGGCTGCGGCGTGTACTGGCTGATCGTCGCTGGCCACGTCGTGCGCACGCGGCTGGCCCTGCCCACGCTCCGCCGAGGGCTCTCGTTGCCGACGCCCCATGAGCCAGTCTGCGTGGTCGTGCCCGCTCACAACGAGGAGGCTTCGATCGGCAAACTGGTCGAATCGCTCCGCCAGCAGGACTACGAGCACTTCCATGTGGTCCTGGCCCTCGACCGCTGCACCGATGCCACCGCCCAGCAGGCCACCGATGCTATCGGGACCGACCGCCGATTCACACTCTGCGAAATCGACGAGTGCCCCGCCGACTGGTCCGGCAAGGTCAACGCGGTTTGGCAGGCTGTGCAGCGATCGCCCGAGGCGCACCAGGCCGAGGCGCTGCTGTTCATCGATGCGGATACATCGATGCATCCCGGCTGCATCCGTTCGGCGATGGCGCTCATGGAAGATCGCAGCGACGACCTGCTCAGCGTGTTGAGCACGCTCGAAGTGCGCTCGTGGTACGAATGCGTCGCGCAGAGCGCCGCCGGCTTCGAACTCACCCGATGGTACCCGCCCGTGCGCGCCAGCCGGGAGCACCGCAGGCGGCCCTTTGCCAATGGGCAATTCCTCCTATTTCGAAAGTCGGCGTACGAAACCATCGGCGGGCACGAAGCCGCCAAGGACCACCTGCTCGAAGACATGGAGTTCGCCCGCCGAATCCACGCCTTCGGTCTCCGTGGCTCCGTGCTGCTTGCACACGGCATGCACCGCTGCCGCATGTATGAGACCTGGCCCGCGTTCGTCAATGGCTGGAAACGCATCTACACCGAGTGCGCCAACCGCAAGGTCAGCCGCCTTGAGCGCTCAGCCGTTCGCCTCGTGCTCACCGCTGCGGTGCTGCCCGCGCTCGCAGCCGCGAGCCTGTTCGTGGTCCCTTGGGCGGGCGCGACGGGCCTGGCGGGTTACGCCGTCGGGCTCGGGGCGGTGGCATGGGCGGGCGGTGTTTCGCCGCTGGCGGTCGCGACGTTCCCGTTGGGGGCGGTGCTTGTGGGCCGAATTCTGCTGGCCGCGTCGAGCGATCTGAAGCGGGGCATCCCCACCAAGTGGGCTGGCCGAACCTACACGCGAGAGGCCCGCTAGGCTGATCGCATGAGGCGTGTACGAAGGACATCGGCGGGCGAGGTGCGGTTCGAGATGACGCCGCTCATTGACGTGATCTTCCTGCTGCTCACGTTCTTTATTTTTGCCCTGATGGTCATGGTGCGGGCCGACACGCTCGATATCGAACTGCCCTCGCTCTCGGCTGCGGGCGACTCGGCCAAAGGCGACTCGATCACCGTCACCCTCACCGAAGACGGTTCCATCCGCGTGGACGGAGAGCCAGCCCCGCCCGTTGAGCCGGTGGAGGGCGATTTGAACCCGACGCTGCCCGCGTGGGTACAAGCGGTGCAGCGGGCACGCGAGGACCGTCCGGATGCGGCGATCGTGCTCATCGCCGACGAACGAGGACGGGTGGGCGATCTCGTCGGTCTCTTTAACGGCTTGCGTGAAGCGGGCATCGAGGCCCGCATCGGGCTCCTGAGCCGGCCGCCCTCTGAGGGCCTGCCAAGCCCGTGAGCTAGAATCCTTGGTCAGGCCACGGCATGAAGCAGAACAGCCAGATCAGCACAACCGCAGGCGTGTTCAGCGAGGAGCCATCGTTCCTGCGCGATCCTGTGATCTGGCTGTTGGCCGTATTGAGCTTGGCCCTGCATCTGCTCGTCGCGCCGAACATACTCGGAATTCCCAGCAAACCAAAAACACCGAATTGGTCAGCGACCGACGATGCGCCCCTGCCGCCGCAGACTCCCAAGGTCCGTGCAGGCATCGAGAAGAGCGAACGCTCCACGCTGACCTGGCTGGGCTTTGCCGAGCCCGAGCCGCACGAGGCGAAGCTCGACACGCTCGACCAAGCCGCCCTGAGCCCGACGCCGGTTGCCGCTCCGCCCAACCCGGTCAGCGAGCCTGTTGCGGGCACCCCCGCTGAGGCGATGCCAACACCAGTCGAGCAGCCCGCTGCCCCTGCGACCCCTGCACTGGCCGAGGTTATCGATCGGAGCCTCTCCGACGGTCTCAGCCAGGCGATCGAACTCGCCGTCAATGTTCGCGAACAGGCGTTGATCGCGGTGGGACTCGCACAACTCGCCGCCAGCCAGCGGGCTCAGGCCGTGCCAACGCCCGAGGCTGAACCTGAGAAGCCCGAGCCGCCGGCTGAGCCGACGGAGGCGGTTCAGGCGCAGGCCAAGCCGGGCATCGACCCGGATGCCGATGGCCAGGACGACAAGCCCAAGGCCGGCCGGGTGACCGCTGCCGAGGCCGCGGTCGAGTCGCCCAAGGACTCGCTGGCGACCTCGACCATCAAGCCGATACGAGTGAGGCCCGGCAAGCCCGCCGCCGCCGAGGGGCTTGATATCACGACCGTCCGCCCCAAATGGACCTATGTCACGCGTCTGAGCGCCCTGCCCCGAGACCCGGTGATCGCGGTCGATTTCGCCAAGGACGGCCGGGTGCTGCGGGCCGCCTTTGTGGTCGGCAAGAGCACGGGCGACGACCGGGTCGATGGCCCGCTGCTCGACGCCATGTACAACTGGACCGCCAAGGGCAGGGCTCTGGACGACCTGCCCAAAGACGGCACGATCCGCATGACCTTCGCGATCGATCTGGGGGCGCGGTGACTCCTCTGAACCAACCTCGCAGCCGAGTGCGGATGAATGTCCAGCGGCAAGGCCCACAAGCCGATGATGCACGGATGCCCCGCCGGTTCATTCACTTCGCTGCAATCGCGATCATGGCCTCCGCCGCGCTCTGCGCTGCTCAGAACCTTCAACGGGTCGAAGAAGTCTGGGGCGATGCCGGCCCGCTCAACCAGAGCCTTCGGCAGATGCCCGTCGACATGCGCCAGCCTACAGGCTTTGAGTTCATCTACCGCGTACCCGGCGCTGACGGCCTGCTGACCCGCATCGACGGCGGCATGGCTGCGGTGTTCCCGCGGTCGGTGTACTCGTCCACACGGGGCGGCGGGGTCATACCGCTCATCCCGCCGGGCACGGTGTTTCATGTGGGCGGCCTGCGCGACTTCGTGCCCCCGCCCGCAAGCCCCTGGGCTTCGCGACCTGGCCCCGGTGAGTTCGTGCCCCACTCGATGGCCCAGCCGATCGTTCGCAAGCTCGTGGCGCGCACGCCCGGTTCCGCTGGCTCTCCACTGATGACTGTCCCGGCTTCGAGCGAGCCGACCGTGAGCATCTGGGATGATGAGTTCTACCGTCGGGACCAGATCAACACGCTGCTCGGCGTGGGCATCAGGCGTTGGCCCACTCCAAAATGAAAGACCCCCGCGCGGCTGCACGGGGGTCTGTTGATCTGCGAAAGAGCTGGCAGTGATTGGGCCTGACTACGGGCGTTCTTCGGGCTTGGCAATAGACGACCGCATGTCGGTGTCGGCCACCACGTTCTTCATGCGGTAGTAGTCCATGATGCCCATGTTGCCCGAGCGAAACGCCTCGGCCATGGCCTTGGGAACTTCCGCCTCGGCCAGCACAACCAAGGCCCGGTTCTTCTCGACCTCGGCTTTGAATTCCTGCTCGAGCGCGACCGCGAGCGCACGCCGCTTCTCGGCCTCGGCCTGGAACCGGCGCTTGTCGGCCTCGGCCTGGTCGGCCTGAAGGGCCGCGCCGATGTTGTCGCCCACGTCGATGTCCGCGATATCGATCGACAGAATCTCAAACGCGGTGCCCGCATCGAGCCCGCGGGCCATCACGGCCTTGGAGATCCGGTCGGGGTTCTCGAGCACTTCCTTGTGGCTGCCCGCTGAGCCGATCGCCGAGACGATGCCTTCACCAACACGGGCGACGACGGTTTCCTCGGTCGCACCACCGACGAGGCGAGGCAGGTTGGTGCGGACGGTGACGCGGGCACGGGCCTTCAACTGGATGCCGTCTTTGGCGACGGCGTCGATCGTCCGCCGACCCTGCTCGGGGTTGGGGCAATCGATGACCTTCGGGTTCACGGACGTGTTGACCGCGTCGAAGATGTCCCGGCCCGCGAGGTCGATGGCGGTAGCGGTGTCCCAGTCGAGCTCGATGCGGGCCTTCTGGGCCGCGATCAGCGATGAGACGACGTTGGGCACCCGCCCGCCCGCGAGGTAGTGCGTCTCGAGCGCGTTGGTCGAGACATCAATGCCCGACTTCACCGCTCGGATTCGGCTGAGCACGATCGTCCGGATGTCGACCTTTCGCAGACGCATCCCGACGAGGTCGAGCAGCTTGACGCGGGCGTTGGAGAGCAGGGCCTGGATGTACAGGTTGATGAACTGGCCAACGACGAACATCAGAATGATTGCAACGAAGAAGACGACGATGCCGACGACGATCCACACGCCGTTTGGCAGGCCCATCAGTCTGCCTCCGGTGCCTCCGCCCCCTTGCTGAGCAGCGGCCGTGCTGGCGGTCAGGAGGAGAGCGAGCAGCGAGGCATGGGTCGGTCGGTTCATCGGGCTTGCTCCAGAGTGTCGGACCTGCTTGCATACAAGCCCGGGGCGGTTATTCAGAGTTGTGGAGGCAGAGTATACGTTTGACGGCCTAGCCGGGCCGGACCTTGAGCGTGCCAAAGCCCGTCGAGGCCACCTTGATGGCCTGGCCCGCATCGATGGCGACGGTCTCGGCCAGCGCGTCGTACCGTTTGCCCCCGATCTCGACCAGGCCCGCTGGCCGCAGATCGGTCACGGCCTTGCCCTCCGAGCCGATGAGGGCATCGAGCGAGTGCAACGCCTGCGATTGCTGCTGGCCCTTGAGTTCGTCGCGGTCGACCCCTCCCTCGCCGTGGATGAGTCTTCGGCCCAGCGCGGTATCAGGCCATATTTTCAGCATGAACCCGCCTGCCATCGGCCCCAGCACCACGAGCACGAGCATTCCAATCACGCCCCACGCCGGCTGATCGCTCATGAACAGCACGACCACGCCAGCGATCGCCGTCGCGGCGGCAGCCAGTGAGAGCACGCCGTGCGAGGGGATGAACATCTCGGCGATGAGCAGCAGGAAGCCCGCCGCGATGAGTCCGAAGCCGATGAGTAGCGCGTTCTCCACGGTGCGAGTCTCTCCCTTGCGGTCGTGCAGGAATTCCGAATTCTACGCGGTCTCGACCGGCTCGACGACGACGCGGAACCCGTCAGCCTCGACCACATGGACCCGCACGCCGGGATCAATGTACCCGGTGGCGCTCATCACGTCGATCACATCGCCAGACGCCGACGCTTCCGAGTCGTCGGTGAAAAGCTGCATCCTGCCCGAAGGCCTTAGCACGGTCAGCGTGAGGCCCTGCGTGCCCACCGGGATGGTCGTGCTACGGGCGAGCACCGAGAGCAGCGTCGGCTGGTCTGGGTCGTGCTCGCTCTTGAGGATGAGGCGGTTGATGACCGGCAGCCGGCCGAAGTTCTTCGCAATGACGAACATGCCCCCGAGCGAAACCCCGCCGGAGAGCAAGAGCGTCGCAATCGAGTACAGCACCCCGGTGCTGTCGCGCTCGATGCCCGGGAACGTCTGCTGGCCTGTATCGAGGAACACCCCGAGCAGCCCGCCGAACAACGCGAGCAGACCGATCACGCCAGGCACGCCAAAGCCGGGGAACACGAAGATCTCGAGCAGGATGAACACGATGCCGCCGAGGATCGCCGCGATGGCCCACCACCCCGATGCCCCGATCATGTACGGCGGGATGACCAATGCGAGCAGCGCCACCAACGCCACCGCACCGGGCAGCACCAGCCCCGGATTGGTCATCTCCAAGAACAGGCCCAGCAGGAACACCACGACCAGCAGCCCCTTGACGGGCAGGCTGCTCATAAACCGAACGAGCGATTCAGACCAGCTCGCGTCAAAGCGTTCCAGATGTTCGGCCTGGAAGAACGCCATGAGCTGCTCGTCGTTGGTGATGGGGTCGGCCTTGGTGCCGGTCGAGTCGATGTTGGCCGCAAAGCCGTAGCGGACCATGTCGTTGGAGCCGATGACCACAGCGCCGCGTCCGCTGAGCAGCTTGGCTTCGAGCTCGTAGCGGGCCGGGTCGTTGAAATCGATAATGGGCCTGAGGCTCGTTCGCGTATCGCTGATGGCGATCTGCTCTTCGATCTGCTTTTGCACACGCTCGACATCCGGCGAAGCAGGCGTGAAACCGCCCGAGGGAGGGTCAGTCGAGCGCTCCGTAGCATCCGGGTCAGCATCGACGGGTTCATCGGGTGACGCGGGCGGCGCCACGCTGCCAACGATCGCGTCCGCGAGCACTGGCTGGAGCACGGGCTCGTCGGGGTAGAGCTTCTCGAACTCCGCCCGATCGATCGCAAACCGCACGCCCGTGGTCCGGTCGCGGACCCACCACAGCTCGGCATCGTCGGCGACGATGGCCTGGCTGAGCAGCTCATCGCGTGCGTACCGCCCGAGCGATTCGTTGTGCCGCTTGGTGAACGCGTCGATCCGTTCGAACAGCACCGGGTAGAGCTTCTCTTTCTGCACATCGTCGGGCTCGATCATCCCGACCATGGGCGAGTAGCCCACCACCTTGGCATCGCCAAAGCTCGATGATTTGCTGACCACGATCTCTCGGCAGGCAAGCGCGACGATCGCCCCGCCGGAATACGCCGAATCGTGTACCCACGCCACGGTGTTCTCGATGGCCGAGTTCTCGATCGCCGAGCAGATGTCCAGCACCGCGCCGACCTCGCCGCCCGGCGTGTCGAGCTCGATGACAATCGCATCCGCCCCGGCCTGCTCGGCGGCGGTGATCCGCCGCTGCACGCTCATCGAGGTGATCGCGTCGATCGGGCCTTCAATCGTGATGACGGCCACGCGCGCCGCAGCCCGGTACGCGGGTACCGATCGGAGCGAGTCATCGCCAGACGCAGCGGCCTGCTGCTGAGCCCAAGTGGCCGCCACCGAGAGCAACGCCAATAGGCACCACGCGACCGCTGCCAGCCGCTTGAGGGCTGCCAACTGCGGGCGTCCGTGCCGGGTGATCGGTGATTTCACATGCATCCCTACCAGTTTACGCACGGCTGGTTCACGCGGTGGAACTCTTGTCGGTTCGAGGCAACTCCAACTGCTCCACGTTCCAGGCCAGTTCATCACCCGTGCAGTCGATGTGCACCGCAAAGAACCCCGGCAGAGCCTCAGAACCCGGCGGGCTGTCGCATTGCTGAATCAGAGGCCAGATCACCGAGCGGTCAGTTTCAGGCAGCTTGAGCGAACTGATCGAGTCTGGCTCATGCCACCGGAGCACACCCTCAGGGATTTCCCTTGCTTCGACTTCCACCGGCCCCAGCACCCGGTAGTAGAACATCAGCCAGTGCCCTTTGCCCTCGAACGCCTGTTCGCTGATGAGCCCGCCCAGATGCAGCCGGTCGATGGGCACATGGATGCCCGCTTCCTCAGCAATCTCCCGCTGGGCGCACTGAGCGGGCGATTCGCCCGTGTGCAGGTCCAGTTTGCCCCCGATGGGGGAACTCAGGCCGAGATTGGGGCTGCGAACGCGGTCGAGCAGCAGTACCCGGCCCCGGGCATCGCGCAAGTCGCAGAGGCAGGCGAGGCGGTAAGGCAGCGATTGAACATCGGGGGCAGCCATGCAAGGAGCGTAGCCGAGGCCAGCACCGCCGCGGCCTAGGAACCAACGAGGTGATGGGATCGCAGCCCCCTTGCCGATAGGCTCGGGCATGAGCCAGCCCCGCCGAGCCCCTGCCAATCCGTCGATAGCGCCAGTTGCGGGTGCCTCCTGGGAAGTCGCCGGCCGGGCGGTTTACTGCATCGGGATCGGCGGCTGCGGCGTGTCCGGGCTGGCCCGCATGCTCAGAGCACGCGGAGCGGTCGTCTCAGGCTCGGACCGCGATACGACCCCGCTTGTGCGCACGCTTATGGATGAGGGCATGGCGGTGTCGCTCGATCAGCAGGCGGGCGTGCTGCCCGATGCATGCGACATGGTGGTGGTCTCGGCAGCAATCGACGCGGCCCACCCGGAGGTCCTCGAGGCCCAGCGACGGGGCATCGAGGTATTGACCTACGCCGAGGCGCTGGGCCGGTGCATGGCGGATTCAACCGGTGTCGCGCTGGCGGGCACGCACGGCAAGAGCACGACCACCGCCATGCTCGGCGCGCTGCTCGTCGATGCGGGGCTCGACCCGAACGTGATCGTCGGCGCGGGCTGCCGACAGCTTGTAAGCGGCTCGCTCAATGACTCAGGTGTTGCGGAGGGCTTTCGATTGGGCGCACCGCTCGTGCCCACTGGCCGCTTCGCGGGGGAACGAGGCTTGCTGCTGGCCGAGGCGTGCGAGTTCAACCGTTCGTTCCACCAGCTTCGCCCGAAGATCGGTTCCATCTCAACGGTCGAGGCGGACCACCTTGATATCTACGGCTCGCTCGACGCGGTCGTGCAGGCATTCGCCGAGTTCGCGGCGCTGCTTCCGGGAGCCAACGACGGCGGGATGCTGCTGATCGCTGAGCAAGGCGCGCACCGGCGCGAGATCACAGCGGGCCTCGCGTGCGAGGTGCAGACCATCGGCTGGAGCCCGCAGAGCGACTGGGTGGTCGCGTTCGATCCAGAAACGCACCGCGTCACGCTTGAGTACGAAGGCCGAGCCGCGACGTGGACCATGAGCCTGCCCGGTGCGCACAACGCGATGAACGCCGCGACCGCTGCGGCCCTCGCCTGGCATCTCGGAGCGAATCCCGAAGTGATCGGGCGGTCGCTCAGCGCGTTTGCAGGCGTCGAGCGGCGCACGCAACTTCTCGGCGAGCGGCAGGGTGTCCGCGTGTGGGACGACTACGGGCACCACCCGACCGAGGTGGACGCGACGCTCTCGGCCCTGCGTGGCTTCGACAAGCCGGAGACCAAGGGCGGCAAGCTCGTGTGCGTGTTTCAGCCTCACCAGCACTCGCGTACGCGGTTCCTGCTGGATGAATTTGCCAGCGCGTTTGAGCACGCGGACGTGGTCATCGTGCCGACGATCTACTTTGTCCGCGATACCGAGGCGGAGAAGCAGAAGGTCAGCTCGGCGGACCTCGTAGACCGCCTGCGCGCGCGCGGAGTGCGCGCGATGCACCTGCACCCGTTCGAGGCCATCGTCGAACAGCTTGAGAACGTTTGCACGCCGGGCGACACGCTTGTGGTGATGGGCGCTGGTCCGGTGTGGAAAGTCGCTCACGATTTCATGCGGACAGGCAGCTGAGATGGCTCGCGCCCTCGACGAGCTGGTGGTCCTTCGGAACGCGCCGATCAGCACGTGGTTCCGCGTGGGCGGGTGCGCGGACCGCCACGCCAAGCCTGCATCGCTCGATCAGCTGCGGGCGTGCATCGAGTTGGATCCCGACTTGCTGGTGCTTGGTGATGGAGCGAATCTGCTTCTGGATGATGCGGGCGTGGGGCCGCTGGTAGTTGAGTTGAGCAGCCCCGTATTCAGCGAACGTTCACAACCAACGCTGCAAGCCGATGGCACCGTGCGCATCAGCGTGGGTGCAGGAGTCAGGCTGCCCAGGCTCATCAGCGACTGTGTGGCAGCGGGGCTTGGCGGGCTTGAGCGTCTGGCTGGGTTCCCGGCTTCGGTCGGCGGGGCGGTGCGCATGAACGCGGGCGGCGCGTTCGGCGAGATCGCCGATGTCATTGCTTCGGTCACCGGGGTCGATCGGCAGGGACGGCCTGTGACGCTGGAACGCGAGCAGATCGAGTTTGGGTACCGGTGCAGCGGGCTTGAAGCGATCATTATTACCGAGGTCGAACTGTCGTTACGACCAGCACCGAGAGCGGAGCTGGATCAAAGGCGTCGCGAGGTCATGGAGCACAAGAAGGCCTCGCAGCCATTGAGCGAGAAGAGCGCCGGTTGCTGCTTCAAGAATCCGACGCTTGCATGCGATGTGGACAGCATCGGTGCCGCGAGCGAGAGGGTATCGGCGGGGCTTGTGATCGACCGTGCGGGCGGCAAGGGCCTCGCGGTAGGCGGCGCGCGCGTAAGCGAGGTCCATGCGAACTTCATCGTGACCGAGCCGAGTGCCCAAGCGGGCGATGTGGTCCGCCTCATGGCCGCGGTGCGCGGTCTCGTGCAGGATCGATTCGGGATTGATCTTCATCGCGAGGTTGTGGTCTGGGACCGAGAGGGGGAGCTTCGATGAAGGATGACGAGGTGAAACCATCGGTTCTGGTGCTGGGCGGCGGTCCGGACGCTGAGCGTCCGGTGAGCATCGAGAGCGCGGCAGCGGTTGCCGCGGCATTGGCGCAAGCAGGCCACGAGGTGCGCGCGGTAACGATCGATCGGCCGAGCGGGCCGGAGCTTGCTGCCATGGCGGGCGATGTGGTGTTTCCTGTGCTGCACGGCCCGTGGGGCGAGGGCGGCGGGCTTCAGGCCTTGCTCGAACGCGACGGCCGGCCCTTTGTGGGCAGCGGCGAGGCAGCAGCCAGACTCGCGATGGACAAGCTCGCGACCAAGCTTGTTGCAGCGAAGTTGGGCTTGCCGACGCCCTGTGCGTGCGTGGTGAGGCCTGGGGACACCGGCTGTTCTCTCCGAGCGCCCGCTGTGATCAAGCCGGTGTTCGAGGGTTCGAGCGTGGGGCTGTTTGTGTGCCGGGACGATGCATCAATCGCTCACGCTCTGGCAACGCTCGACAGCCGGTACTCGCCTTGGCTGGCTGAGGCGATGATCGCGGGGCGAGAGCTGACGGTGGGCGTTCTCGCGAGCGACGGTGGGGGTCTGGCGGCGCTCCCGCTCGTGGAAATTCGCCCAACAGACGGCGTGTATGACTACGACGCGAAGTACCAAAGAGACGATACGCAGTATGCGGTGGACCCCGAATTGCCAGTTGGGGTCGCGGCGATCTTGGGCGAGCACGCGGTGCGCATGTGCGAAGCGATCGGCGTTCGGCATCTGGCGAGGGTCGATTTCATGCTCGATGGAGATGACGCTGGCTGGCTGTTAGAAGTGAACACGATGCCCGGGTTCACCTCGCACTCGCTGCTCCCGATGGCGGCTGCGGGCGCAGGGCTGGAGATGCCGGCGTTGACGAGTCAGCTTGTGCGCACGGCCGCGAAGATCGCGACCCCAGAGAAGCAAGGAGTCTGAGATGGCGAGTCGCAAGAAGAAGCAAGCCGAGCCTTGGCTGGAGCGTCGCGGCGTGCGCATGGCGGGGTTCGTGCTGATCGGCATGCTCGCGGCGGGGCTGCTTGGCGGAGCGGGCTACGGCGTGTGGACGGTCGATAGCAAAGCGAGGGTCCTGCTGGCTGAAGAAAAGCAGCGGGTGGTCATCGAATGGCCAACGAGCGTGGACCCGGTCAGCGGTGAGGCTCGGTACCTGCACGACGTGTCGATCCGCGGCGAAGTGCAGGCGCAAGTCGAGGCGATGGTGCAGCACGAGCCCGAGCCGTTCGAGCCTGCGGTGCTGGAGCAGGTGGGCGAGTGGCTCGCGGGCTCTGGCTGGTTCGACGGCGAGCCCACGATCCGTCGGCAGGACGCGACCACGATGCGCGTCGAGGGCGCGTGGCGGAGGCCTGTTGCCCTGGTGCGCTACGGCCGGGGCGAACTCGCCCGTGATTACCTGGTGGACCATGAGCTGAAGCTGCTGCCGAAGATCTACGCGGTTGGCGAGCGGCAGGCTCGGTATCTCACGGGGGCGACGCATGCGCCAGCGGGCAACGCCCCGTGGTCGCCTAACTATGAGACGCCTTGGCCAGACAAGAGCCTCGAAGCGGGCCTTGAGCTGTTGATGCTGCTTTCGCGTCAGCCATATGCGGGGCAGGTCGCGGGTGTGGATGTACGCGATTACTTCGTGGAGAACCGGCTGACGATCATCACCGAGCGAGGCTCGCGGGTGGTATGGGGCGGGCCGGTCGGCGAGTTCATTCCCGGCGAAGCGGACACGCAGCAGAAGTTGACGCATCTGTTGCAGTTCTACAACGATCCCGCGTACGGGCGTCGAATCGATGCGGGGCTCGATCGCCTTGAGATCTTTGATCGTCAGGTTGTGATCGATCGAACGGGACGCCGGTGAAACGCGGCGGGCAGGACCGCGATCTGTTTGGTCGGACGTCGACCAAGACCGCTGACTGGTCGCACCGAAGGGGCGAACCACGATGGTTCGCGCTGTGGTGGACGGTGTTCGTGCTTTCGAGCGCGATGATCGCGATGGCTTCGGCGGGCGGTCCGTTCGGCGGTTCGTTCGAGAGCTACCAGCCGGCGCTGCGGCTGTTGATGCTCGGGCTTGGTTGCGGCGTAGCGCTGCTGTGGCCCGCGACGCGGCTCAGCCAGGAGCCGCCCGAGGGTGGCGTGGGAGGCGTGCTGGGCTCGGTGCTGATGGATTTGATTGTGGTGCAGGTGCCGGTGCAGGCGGTGTTGTTGCCGCTGGTTGTGCTGGCACGATGGCCGCTGGGTGTGGTGCTCTCGCTCGGCCTCAACGCGCTGGCGTGGGGCGTGCTGGTAGGCGCGTTGCTGGCTGCGGCGTTGTGTCGAATCCGTTGGCGCGGCAAGCCGGACGGCGACCACGCTGGCGTGTGGATGCTCGTGTTCTTTGCGATCGTGCTGGCGGCGCCGATGGGCGAGATCGTGGTGCTCGGAGCGGGCGCCACGGGGCGTTCGCTGGATCAGCCTTCGATGGTCGAATGGTGGTGGCTGATGTCGCCCGCGACGAGCGGGCTCGAAATCACCCGGCCGAGGCCCTGGGCGGGCGCGGAGGTGGCGTTGGTGCCAGAACATGTGACCGCAGCGGCGATTGTGCTTGGAACGGGCCTGGCGGCGTGGTCGGCGCTGTTGATCGGTGCGAGGGTGGCCCACCGACGAGGGCGCGCCTAGAAATTCTGGTTCAAGGATGGCCGCGAGAAGTTTTTGCAGCGAGAGAAGTTATTGGAGTTGGCAGCATGGATTTGATTACCCCCGAAGAGGTCGCGCGGATCAAGGTCAGGCTCAAGTCCCTGCTCGATAACCGCTCTGTGATCTCCGAACGCATCGCGGAAGCACGCGAGCTTGGTGATCTCAAGGAGAACGCCGAGTACCACGCGGCACGCGAGCAGCAGGGGCTTGAAGAAGCCGAGATCCGCAGGCACGAAGCACGCCTCAAGACGGCGCAGGTCGTCGACGGTGAGCAGCAGGGCGATGTGGTGTTCCTGGGCTCCAAGGTACGGCTGCGCGAAGTGGACACCGGCGACGAGGACATCTTCTGCCTCGTGGGCGAGGCCAGCGGCGATCCGATGCTCGACTACGTCGAGGTCACCGTGACCAGCCCGATGGGCGAGGCGCTGATGAAGTCGCGCGTTGGCGAGACCATCAGCGTGCGCGCGCCCAAGGGTCTCAAGCAGTTCGAGATCATCGCGTTCGAGTGAGACCCGGCTGGCCACCCATGCCAATCCATCTCAAAAAAACCCCCGCTCAGTTGAGCGGGGGTTGTGCGTTTGAATGGCGAGCGGTGGTTAACGGCCGATCTCGGCGGCCTCGCCCGAGAGGCGGACAAGGAACAGCCCGCGTTCGATGTCGCTGATGAGCAGCGTACCGCTGGGCAGGTAGGGGTAGTTGCTCCAGTTGCCGTTGAAGGCTGCGTCGTCGTTGTCGGGGTAGGTGTCGAAGTAGGCGATCTCGTAGGGCTTCTCGCGGTCGGTGATGTCGAAGATTCGCAGGCCCGAGCGGTAGTTGCTCTGGAACATGAGCCGTTCGGTGGTGTAGAGGTTGTGGTCGATGGCGGCGAGGCCCGACGAAACCGTGCCGACGTAGTAGGGGCTTTCGATGTCCTCAACGTTGAAGATGCGGGTCGTGGTTTCGCTGACGGAGTTGCCCTCGTCGAGCTCGTCGTTGATGTAGATGTACTTCTTGTCGGTGCTGAGCCAGCCCTGGTGGGCGTAGCGGGCCCGAGACCACAGCGCGGTCGAGAGCGTGAACATGTTGTTCTTGTCGGTTACATCGACGATGCGAAGGCCCGTCTGGTCGGAGCCGCCGCTGAACCCGGAGAGCACAAACGCGACCTCGCGGCCCGCGTACGGGCCCTCGGTGTAGCTGACAACCTGCGCATCGTGGATGTACATCTGGCTCCACGAGCCTGCAATGGCCGGGTTGTCGGGATCGGTGACATCGATCGCGACGAGCCCGCCGTTGGCGATGTTGGCGCCGACGAGGTAGAGGTAGCCGCTGTCGGTGTTGGAGACGATGTTGTGCGTGGTGGAGTGGCCGTTAATCTCGGCGTTCTGGACGAGGGTGACGATGCCGTCGTCGATGCGTGACATGTCCATGACCTGGATGCCCGCGCCGCCCTCGGACACGCCGTAGGCGTGGGTGCCGATGACCTTGACGTCGTGCCAGGTGCTCGCGGGGCCCTCGATGACCGTGAGAATTTCAGGGTTCGTGGGGTCGGTGACCTCGACGAAGCCGAAGCCCTTTTCGAGGCCCATGATCGCGTACTCGCGGCCCGAGGGTGAGACGTAGCCCCAGATATCGTTGCCCGAGCCGTGGTCGCCTTCGAAGCGATCGAGCGGCAGCCAAGCGAGCGGATCGACGTTGTTGCGCGGGAACTGATCGAGGTCGAGGTGGTCGGCGTGGTCGTGACCTTCGCCAGCCTCGGCTTTGACGGGCGGCTGGCGGTCCTCGTCGCGGGCAACTGCGGTCTCCTGGGCGCTGGCGAGCGGCGCGAGCGTGCCTGCCGCGAGAACAAAGGCGAGGGTTCGTGCGTAGGCCACGGTGTTGAGCGGCTGAGGTGGCGTGTGGGGTGTCATGGGCAATGGCATTGGATGGCTCCGGCCGAGGGTAAAATGGTCGCGGGTCGTCCCGTCAAAAACTACGGCCTTTGGGGCCACAGGCACCCGCGAGAGCGGGGAGGCAGCTAAAGCGTACCGTCCGAGAGGTCCCCGGTTCTAGGGCCAAATGGGCTGAGACCGACAATTCCTGAAGTGCCTGCGAGTCAAAAATCTGAGCCGAATGGCTCCAATCGGGTATACATGAGCATGAACAGACGCTTTCAAAGAACGCTGGCAGGATGTGCAGCACTCGCCGTGGGCCTCGGAATGGTCGCCGCTCCGGCGGCAGGGCAGGCTCAGGATCCCGCTGGCGAGACCCACGACCTTGGGCTCTTGTGGATCGAGGCCGAGGCCAAGCCCACGCTGAAGATCTCGTGGCAGGACTCGACCGGGCACCGGCACAGCCACTCGATGCGGCTCGCGTACACCGAAGCCGACCAGCGGGTGCGTGTTGCGGACAACCTGGAGTTGTACGTCTCGGTGGGCGGAACCCGGCTGGAAGTGGGGGCGGGCCACCCGAGGGGAGCGGTCGTTCGCATCGGTGTTTACAAGGCTGACACGTTGCGGCCGATGTTCGGTTCGATCGATCCAGCCGAGCTGATCGTGATCGAGCTTGACGGCGTGCGGTTCGCAGGCGACGCGGTGCCTCGGCCGGAGAGCATCGTTCAGCATCTTTCCTATGCGGTGGACGATGTGGTCGCGTGCGGTCTGACCAAGGAATACGTGAACATGTACAACCTCGCGAGCGAGGAAGACACGCTCAATCGCCGAGCGATTGGCAAGCGAGGCCGGTCTGGCGTGATTCGCACCGATATGAAGGACTTTGAGGGCGAGGAAGTCGAATCGCGTCAGGTCGCCCTGGCCCGGCTGGGGACTCGGCCGGATGGGTCCGTTTCGCTCTGGGCTGCACTTCCTTACCAGTTGCTTCGGCACCGCGGGGATCCGTCGCAGCTCGATCTGCCCGGGACTTTTTTCGAGCCGTACAACTTCCATCTTGAGTTCGAGGCGGTGCCGCCAGATGTCGCTCTGCGCGAGTTTGGGCTCACGCCCGACGAAGTACGGTTCGATCCCGATGGCCAGTAGTGGGCGGCGGATCGCGAGCATGGCCGACTGGACCTGAGACCGATTCTCAACTACGCTTATTGCAGATGGTTGTGCGTGCTGAAACGGGCCACTGGGGCTCATCAAGGCACATCAGCCGACGTTGAGATCACAGGACGGGTCGAGCATGTCGAAGCTTCGGAATGCCGGGTTCACGCTGATCGAACTGTTGGTGGTGATCGCGATCATCGTGCTTTTGATCGGCATCCTGCTGCCTGTTCTGGGGCAGGCTCGCAAGGCGGCGCAGTCGGTCAGGTCCCTCGCGGCGACGCGAAGCCTCCAAGCGGCATGGGTGCTCTATGCCAATGACTCGCAAGATTGGGTGATCGAGGGCTTTCTCGACCGAACCGATCCGCGGATCGGGCGCGGCGACTTTCTCGATGAACGCGGCGAACCGATCTACGAGGGCTTGGTCGCTCAGCGCTGGACGTACCGGCTTGCGCCGTGGTTTGATTACCAGTGGGACGGCACGACGCACGTGAACGAGCGAGAGACGCTGGCTGACGAACGCGCATCGCTGCTGAAGGAACCCAACGGCTGGGCCGCGTGGCGGTACCGTGTGTCGGCGGTTCCGTCGTTCGGGCTCAACCAGGACAATGTGGGCGGCAACTCAGCAGTGCCGGGCGCTATACAGGCGAAGCGTGGGGCGGTTCGCCGAATGTCGGATGTGTTCAGGCCTTCGTCGCTGATCGTCTTTAGTTCTGCTCGGCTCAAGAGCAACTCGTTCGATGAAGCGGGCCATCTGTGGGTGAGCTACGCGCCGATCTACGGGACGGTCTTTGACCGCGAGAAGGCGTCGGAGCTATTCGGCCATGTGGACCCGAGGTTCGGCGGGTCGGCATCGATCTCGTTTGTTGATGGGCACGCCGGGCTGGTCAAATCGGATGAACTGATGGATCGCCGGCTCTGGTCCAACAAGGCTGCATCGAAAGATGCCGCGCAGTGGGACTGGCGGACGCACTAACTGTCGCGCTGTCGCGGCTTCGCCGATGCCGGCCTAGCTCATTGCCCGCTCATACCCACTGGTTCCAACGGCTGCCTTGACTCTCCTGCAACATCGAGGCTTCGGCCTTTGTGGGCCGCTCGTTCCGCAGCGAGCCACTCAATCGCATCGATGAGTTCGAGTCTCCCGTCGAGGTGCTCAACGACGGCGGTGCATGACTCGACCCAGTCGCCGCAGTTGACGTAGAGCACGTCGGACTCAGCGGTTCGGATCTCCGCCTTGTGGATGTGTCCGCAGACGACCCCGTGGTAGCCGCGACGGCTTGCTTCTTCGGTGAGCACGTGCTCAAACTGCCCGATGTACTGGCAAGCGGTCTTGATTCGAAGCTTGATGAATCGGCTGAGCGACCAGTGCGCAAGCCCGAGCTTGCGTCTCGCCCAGTTGAGTTGGTTGTTAAACACTACGAGCAGGTCGTAGCCCCAGCTGCCAATCACGGAGAGCAGCCGGGCGTGCTTCACGATGAAGTCGAATTGATCGCCGTGCGTGACCAGCAGCCTGACCCCCTGAGCCGTCGTGTGCTCATCCTCCAAGAGTACCTTGATGCCGCCGAACTCAAGCTCTTTGTAGGCACGGGCGTGTTCATCGTGGTTGCCCGGGATGTAGACAACGCGGGTACCTTTTCGAGCGTGCTTGAGGAGCCGGGTGATGACGCGATTGTGCCGCTCGGGCCAGTACCAACGTTGCTTGAGTCGCCACATATCGATGATGTCACCGACGAGGAAGAGGCGATCGGTGCGGACCCTCTTGAGAAACGATGCAAGCTCGGCGGCACGGCAGCCGCTGCTGCCGAGGTGCGTGTCACTGATGAATACCGCTCGATAACGGGGATGGACGCTCATCGACCCACTCCGAGAATCGCGTCAGGACTCCAGACAACCAGACGAGGTCTGCCTTCTTGCAAAGACTACCCGCGCGCGAAGTGGCCCGCAGCTTCCACAAACGGTCCGACGCAATCTTAAGCCGATGCCAACAAAGGCCGATAGGGCCGTGGGCAGAGGTAGCCACTGCAAACGAAGGAGCGGTTATGGGGTCTCGGGTGCTTGTGGTGGATGACTCGGCGTTCATGCGGCGTGCGATCAGTGACGTGCTTCAGAAGCACGGCCACGAAGTTATCGGCAGGGCGCGGAACGGGTTGCAGGGCGTCGAACTTGCCAAGCAGCTCAAGCCCGATGTCGTCACGTTGGATGTCGAGATGCCCGAGATGGACGGCCTGACCGCACTGCCTCGCATCCTGCGAGCGTGCGATGCGCACGTGATCATGGTCTCAAGCCTGACCACCGAGGGCTCGCGTGAGGCCCTCAGGGCGCTGCATGCTGGCGCGAGTGAGGTGGTGGCCAAGAGCCACTCGCAGTTTGCGGTGGATGTGGATTCGCTGGGCGAAGAACTGAGCCGCAAAGTGGCGGGCCTTTCCGCCGGTCGAGGAAAGCCGCAGAAGGTCACAGCGGGCGAGCCCAAACGGCTGAACACCGGACCTACTTCGAAGCTTCGCGACGCGGTGCGCACATGCGATCTGGTGGCTATCGGCTCGAGCACGGGCGGACCCCCCGCGCTGGAGGCCTTGCTACGAGCACTACCGAGCGGGTTTGGGCCAGGTGTGGTGATCGCCCAGCACATGCCGGCAACCTTTACGGCTTCTCTAGCCGAACGGCTCGAAGATTCGTGCGCCGTGCGAGTGATCCATGCCGAGCACCGCATGCCGGTGCGACCGGGGTTCGTGTACATCGCGCCGGGCGGCCAGCAGATGCGTGTCAAGTCATCGCCAGCGGGATACCGGCTGGATATTGGGAGCGAGCCGGCGGATGCGCTTTACAAGCCATCGATCAATGAGTTGTTCAGCTCGGTCGCATCGGCTGCAGGCCGGCGTGCGTTCGGAGTCGTGCTGACGGGCATGGGCGACGACGGAACCGCGGGCGGTCGAGAGATGCATGCAGCCGGTGCCTCGATCGTGGCGCAGAGCTACGAGACGTGCGTGGTGTACGGCATGCCCAAAGCCGCCTCTGAGGCGGGCATCGCCGACGCGGAGTTCGCGCCCGATGAAATCGGCCGTCTGCTCGCCGATAACGGCGCTCGGATCCGCGCTGCGGGCTGATCGGCCACGAGCCACAACATCGCGTGAATCGCTGCCCGTTTGATACCTTCGTGTGGGCCTTGCGCGTGTGCCAGCAGGTGAGTGGGGAACTTCGAGGATTCTGTTAGGCCGCTTCAAGAGCCATCGCCCCGGGGCCGATGACCCAGTGGCGTGACGGACGGTGCGATGGAAGCAGACGATCCAAGCACGATGAAAGAGCGATGATGGACACTTCGTACATACCCCCTGCTATGAAGGCCGTTAAGCATGTGTTCTCGACGATGCTGGACCTCCAGGTGAACCTCGGCAAGGCCGAACTCTCGCCCGACCCGCTCGCCGCGCACGACGTGTCGGCGATCATCGGGTTCTCGGGCGAGTACAGGGGCTCGTTGGTGCTGGCCTTCCCAACCGACGTGGCTCAGCGAACAGTCTCGCGGCTCCTCGGAAAGGAAGTAATCGCTGAGAGCGACGAGTTTGTTAGCGCAGTAGGCGATCTGGCCAACCAGATCGCGGGCAACGCGAAGATCGGCTTCGAGGGCAAGAGGGTTTCGATCTCGTGTCCTTCTGTCATCATGGGCGCATCTCACCGCGTGAGACAGTCGAAGGACATGCCGGTGGTGCAAATCCCTGCGGAGTGCGAGTACGGCCGTTTCATCATCGAGGTATCGCTCAAGGCCGACGTGGCCGCTGATGCGGGTAACGCAATCGCGCAGTCAGCCTAAGGAGAACGGCTGTGAAGGTCATGCTTGTTGATGATTCGCGAACCATGCGCAACGTCGAAAAAAACATTCTCAAGAGCATCGGGTACTCGGATGTGATCGAGGCGTGCGATGGTCAGGATGCGCTGAGCAAAGTTGCCGCCGCTGCGCCTGAGTTGATACTCCTTGACTGGAACATGCCCAACATGGACGGATTGACGTTCCTAAAGGAGTTCCGCAAGCTCAACAAGGAGACCATTGTCATTATGGTCACCACCGAGGCGGATAAGGCCCGGGCTGATCAGGCGATCAAGGCTGGTGCCAACAACTACGTCGTCAAGCCGTTCACGCCTGACGATCTCAGTTCCCGTATTCAGGAGACTCGGAAGGCAGCCGCCTAGCACCATCGGGGGCGGTTGTCAGATCTGCGCCGTGAGCCATGTCCAAGACTGACGAACAACTCAAGCACGTGTCGGCCAGCCTCGATGAGCAGGCGGTCACGTGCGTGCTATCAATCGATCCTGGGTTTGAACCCGATGAGCAATCTTGCGAGCTATGCCTCTCTGTGCTTACGGAGATCGGGATCGTGCTCACGGCAGAGATCCGCGAGAATGTCGCAGACTGCATCTCGCGGTACGGAGAGAGTCCAGAACGCACCTGTCGTGTCACGCTAGAGGCCACGCGGCCCATCCAAGGCGACGCTGGCTGGTTTGAGTGGGCTGTGGAGTTCGATCCGGCATTGCGTGACAAGCCGGTGGTTGAGCATCAAGCTATTGACTTCTACAACCAGTCCCGATTCGTCTGTGTAGAACCGGGCGAAGTGGTCGGCCGTATTCATCCGCCCGGACCCGGCATTGATGGCGTGAATCTGTTGGGGCTTGTTGTGCCGGCCTTGGACGGACTGCCCGCACCGATTAAAATTGAAGAATCGTTCATGGTCTGCGAGGATGGCGAGGTGACCGCTCAGGTCGCGGGGTCGATCGAGTACGAGTCGCACACCCTTCGGATATCCCAGGAGTTAGACATCCACGGGAGCGTGGACTTCGGCACTGGCAACATCGATTTCGACGGCAAGGTGACCGTTCGCGGGGGCATCCGTGACAACTTCAAGGTGATGGTCAGGGATGATTTGCACGTTTCGGAGGTGATCGAAGCCGCTCAGGTGCAGGTTGGCCGCGATTTGTTTGTCTCTAGCGGCGTAACAGGACACGACAAAGCGACGCTGAAGGTCGGCCGCCACGCGCAGGCGCGGTACATGCGTCAGGCCATAGTCCGTGTGGGACGAGACCTGAGAGTCCATCGCGAACTGGTCAACTGCGACACAATGGTCGGCGGGTCGCTGTTCATCCCTTCGGGTGACTTGGTGGGCGGCGTGACGCATGTGCTTGGCGCCGTGCATCTGGCGACGCTCGGGTCCGACGGCGGCATCGCGACGGAGATCCATCTCGCTTCGAGCCCCGCGATGGAGCACCAGATCCGACGGGCTTCTGCTGAGTTGGCGGCGCTCGAAACAAAGCTCGAACCGGTGGCCGACGAGATCGCCGAACTCCGCAAGGGCACCGCGAGCCTGAGTGCCCATGCAAAGGAACGGCTCACCGGACTCAGCGCCATCGAGTTAGGCCTCTCCGGTCGAGCCACCCGGATGCGGGAATTGCTGCTCAACCTTCGCGCTGGGTTCGCGAGGCTGCGGAAGGTCGAGCTTCGGGTCAAACGCGTGATTTATCCGGGCACGAGGGTCGTGGTCGGCGACGTGATTGCTGACATCGACTGCGGGCTCAAAGGGCCGGTGTCGATCCTTCACCACGAGAAGCGAGGCCTGATCGTTCGTGACCAGAGCGGCTCCGAGATGCCGTTGTCCTCGATCGCTCGAATGCGCGAACGCAAGGCGGCGTAGCCGGTGTGAGCTACGATTGCTGTCGTGACGCCAACTCCCGCAAAGCCTGCCGACGCTACCACGCTTCCCATTAACGAGGTGTTTGTCTCGCTTCAAGGCGAGGGCAAGCTGACGGGCGTGTCCAGCGCGTTTGTCCGCGTGGCTGGCTGCAACATGCGGTGTGTGTGGTGTGATACGCCCGACTCGAGCTGGGAGGCCAAGGGCGAACCGATGAGCGTCGGCGAGATTGTGAATTGGGTCCGTTCCACGGGCGAAAGACACGTTGTTCTCACGGGCGGCGAGCCGATGCTGTTCGAGGGCATCGGTAGCCTGGCCCAGCGCTTGCGGGGCCTTGGTTTGCATGTGACCATCGAGACCGCTGGCACCATCGACCGCGACTGGCCCATAGACCTGCTGAGCCTGTCGCCCAAGCTTTCGAATTCGACTCCTGTTGACGATGCGCGGGACCCAAAACGCGTTTGGGAGAGCCGGCATGAGTCAGTTCGTGCTCAACTTACACCGATGCGACGGCTGCTTCGGCGAGCGAGCCAAATGGGCCGAACGGTTCAGCTCAAGTTCGTCGTGACGAGCCCGTCTGACTTGATTGAGATCGAGGCGCTGCTCGCGAGCGTGGGGCCGGTGGACCCTGCCGATGTGCTGCTCATGCCCGAGGGGACTTCGGTTCCAGACCCGGCGTCGGTCTCGTGGGTGGTGGAGGCGTGCCGCCAGCGGGGATTCCGCTACGCGCACAGGCTGCACATCGAGCTGTTCGGCCACACGCGCGGCACATAGACGGTGCCATACGATGCGATCGATGCCACCGACCGAGCAAGACAAAAGCGGAGACTGGAGTTGAGCCGGGCTGCGGTGGTGCTGCTGTCCGGCGGGCTCGATAGCGCGACCGCGCTGGCATTCGCGCGCGAGCAGGGGTTTACGCCCCACGCAATCACGTTTGACTACGGTCAGCGTCACCGCATCGAACTCGAGCGGGCCATCGCCATTGCCGATGCGATCGCGGTTGAGTCCCACACGGTGTTCCCGCTCGACCTCCGAATGTTCGGCGGCAGCGCGCTGACCGCTGACATCGACGTGCCCAAGCCGGGTGAGCGTTCGGGAGCCGAGTTTGGCGATTCAATCCCGATCACATACGTGCCCGCTCGGAACCTGATGTTCCTCTCTGTTGCGGTGGCGCTGGCGGAGGTGCGCGGAGCGCTCGACGTGTTTATTGGGGTCAACGCGGTGGACTACTCGGGCTACCCGGACTGCCGGCCCGAGTTCATCGATGCGTACGCCAAGGCTGCGGGGCTCGCAACACGCATCGGCGTCGAGAGCGGCCGCGACCGACCGCTGACCATCCACACACCGCTGGCTGGAATGAGCAAGGCCGAGATCGTGAAGCTTGCAGGGCGGCTCGGCGTGCCCGTTGAGTTGACCGTGTCGTGTTACGATCCAACGCCTGCGGGCGAGCCCTGCAACGAGTGCGAAGCGTGTGTGCTCCGCGCGCGCGGCTTCAAACAGGCGGGTGTTCGAGATCCGGCGCAGGACAAGAGGAGGCCCGGCGGTGCGCATCAGACTGGCTGAACTCGTGGGGCGATCGAACTGGTGGGAGCTTGCGGGCCACGAGACCTCGTCGCTCAACGATGCCTGGCAGCAGGCCCACTACGCCGCCCAGCCCGCCGCCGAACTCGCCAAGGCGTTTGCGATCCCTGAGGCTGACGACAGCCACACCGCTTTCGAGTGGGTCAACGGGCGAGCGATTACCGATGGCTACCTGCGCGGCCGGCTCATCGAAACGCCGAGGGGTGTGGTGCGGTCGGCGCTTCGGTTTTTCGACATGACGCTGTTTCTGATCAACGCCAACGGCGATCTCTACGCCGAACGGCCGCTTGCGGGAAGCACCGTCGAGCAGGCGCACGGCTGGGTGCTCACGACAACGATGAACCTGTTCGACATCCCGATCCGTCAGGCCACCGAGCCGGCTCCCAACTTGCCCGATCATCCGGTGGCCCGGGGGGAGCCATTCACCGAGCCCAACCAACTGGCGCTCATCGAAGTCGTTCGGCTTTACAGCAACACCGCGAACCTGCTCGCCGCGATAGCTGAACCTGACCGCGACCCTTTGATGGTCGGGTCCGAGGCGCTCTGCTGGCCTCGCCGCTTCAATCTTGCGAGGCTGTTTGTGCTTGCCCAAGACGAGGACGGCTCTGCGAACAGCACCATCGATGTTGGGCTGAACCCGCCTGATGCACGCAGTGCGTGCGGCTACTGGTATGTCGCGCCATGGCAGAAGCGGCCGGCGGCCGATGGCGCAGAATCCATGCTGCCGCTGCCATTCGGAAGTTGGCATCAACAAGAGGGGCAACTCCCGATGGCGATTCTCGGCATCGACGCCTTGGAGGGGATAGAGGATCAGCACGCACAGCACGAGTGGGTGTGTGCGTTCATCGCAGCTGCCTTCAACAACTGCGATGAGGCGCTCACCGCGCGTTGATGACTCGCATCGCTACGAAGCAACCTTGATCTCGAGCTGCCAGTCCACGGCGGTGGTGGACAGAGCGTTGGACTCGAAGAACCGCTCCATACGCGGCGGCACAAGTTCATACTTCCAGCCCGACTGCCCAACCGGCCTGCCGCTGGAATCGAGCCAGGTAAACTGGTACTGCACGCGCGTCGGGCCGTCTTGCACGGAACGGATCGGGACCGTCACGCGGAGCGGGGTGCTGGTGGTGGCTGATTCAACGATCGGCCTGCCCTGCACGAGCAGGCCAACGAGCCCGCCAGCCATCGTGATCTGCGGATACGCGCCCGTCACCAGTGGATCGGGGCCGGGGCTTGCGGGCGCGCGCGTCGTGTCCTTGTTGCAGCCAGTGAGGGCAAGAACGCCGACAGCGGCGATGATGGCGGTAACGCGAGCAATGGTCATGGTGATTCCTCCGTGGTGGTGATCGATACGGACACGAGCAGGCCGAGCGCTCTGCCCTGCGTGCTTGCTAGGGAGTACGGCGGGTGAAGCTGGCCGAACAGTCGAGTGAAGCCGACGCTCCCGCCCTGCGGTGTGTAGAGCGTGCTGCCTCCTTCAAGGAGGTGCCCGCGTGATTGAAACTGATCGCGGCCCTGAAGCAGGTCGATGCGCTCGGCGCGGTACAACTCGATCAGGTCCTCGTAGCTGACCGAGTCGGGCAGCCCCGCTCGGTAATACTCAGCCATCAACGCTCGCGTCGGCGTGCGCACGCACCGACCGCCGAGGACCCAGGGAAGCGTGGGCGCTTGCAGCGGGCCGGTCACGTCGGTGGCGTAGAACAACCGGCCCGAATCAGCCCAGCCGGTCGCGGAGGCTTCCGGCCAGCGCAAGAGGCGCACAGCTAGCGACCCGTCCTGGCTTGGCCGCAGACCCAGAGGCCTGAGCCTCGAACCCGACGATTCGATCTGCAACGTCGGTGGCTCCAAACCGAGCTTGATGGGCACCAGATAGAACCGCTGGGGCAGCAGGTCGTCGTAGCGGGTGTCGGCGCGCGCGTTGGACTTG
Organism: uncultured Phycisphaeraceae bacterium; assembly: GCA_964352615.1. Classification (GTDB taxonomy): domain Bacteria; phylum Planctomycetota; class Phycisphaerae; order Phycisphaerales; family UBA1924; genus OFTM382. The sequence continues at coordinate 72,258 of CAYGSG010000001.1, read as the reverse complement.
GCGATCAGCCCGATCAGCGCAGCACCGGCGCCCGCGATCTGAGCCGCCGATTCATCGCTGCTCGCGGCGACTGCAATCCCGCCTGCGGTGAGTACGTTGCCCGCCGCGGCCTTTGATCGTCGGCCCGCATCCAGTCCCGTCCACCGATGGTCACGGGCCATCGCGTTGAGGTCGGTCGTCCATGGCCACAGCGCGCTGCCCTTGGCATCGCTCACACGAAGGCCCTTGGCATCGCTCGGCGAACGGTCTCGAAACACGACCTCCGTGCCATCGCCACCCGCAGCGGTCCTTGCGGGCGAGCGTCCTGCTGCGATCACGAGCAGCGCGTCGTAGCTGCCGCGTTCGAGTTCGTCGGCGAGGGCGCGGACCCGGTCGCTGGCGGCGCGCGCGGCATCAAAGTGCTCGGCGGCTTCTTGTGCACGGCCCATCTGCCGGTTTGCCACGCCCGCCAGCAGCCGGCCAAGCAAGAACTCGGTCTTGCGCGAGTCGTCATCCGCATTGAGCCGTTGCAGCGATTCGATCGCCGCGGCCCGGGCGTTGCCCCATCGGCCGGTCATCATGTCCGCAATCGATACGAGGCTCAGCGCGACCGCCTGCTCGTAGGGCTCGCCCTTCCAGAACCGCACGCCTTGCTCGTTGACGAGGAACAGGTCCGGGCTGTTGTTCGCATTGAGCCCCTGCGTGCGCAGCGTGTCGTAGACGTACTCGACCCGGCGCGAAGCGGACTCAGGCAGCCCATCGAGCAGGGCTGCGTGCATCGCCTGCACCTCGTAGAGCAGCCGTTCGCGCCCGGCCTTGGGGTCATCGGCCCTGAGCGCCAGATCGACCCGCGCTCGGCTGGTGTCGCCCCGGGCCAGCATCGCGGCGGCGGGGTCGGCGCTGTACCCGCTCTGGCAGCCGACAAGCGTGCAGCACGCCAGCAGCACCGCACCGACCTTGCGCCACGTAAGCCGAGATGGAGCGAGTCGTGCGCGCATCAATCGATGACCAGCCCCCGGGCGGCTCGCGCCACCTCGGTCGATGCCTGCCAAACAATGGCCGACGTGGCCCGCTCGGTGATCTGGTATTCCAACAAATACGCATCCCGCCGCGCGTCGCTCTCGCGCCGGTCCGTCGAGCCCTCGCGGGCGATCGAGCGGATATGCGCCTCGAAGCGGTGCGTCGCGTCCGCTGGTCTCGTGACCTCAGAATCGAGCAGCCGGATGCCGGCTTCGCGCAGCGCGACTTGTACGCCGGTGTCAGAGAGCACCCGGCTCACCACCATCTGCTCCTCGGCCACGGTGAAGCGATCGAGCGACAGATTGGTCAACGGCTCGGCGCGAAGCAGCACTTCGCCTTGGGCCGGGGTCTCGCGGATGAAGCGCGAACCGACCAGGCTCGCGCGCACTTCCGCTACCGCCTGATCGAGGTCGGCCATCCTGAAACGGGCGTTGGTGGCCTCGCGGCTTCCCGTGGTCGCGCATGAAGGCAGCGCGAGCAGTGCGCACAGACCAAGCCCGAGCACGGCGATCGGTCGAAGAAATGGGAGCGCAGCACGCGACATGCTCACCGCGTCTGGGCCAGATCGAACGAGTCGTTGAAGACGATCGTCCGGGTCTGGAGGTTGGTCAGGCGGAACTCGAAGAAGTACCGCCTGGTCTCGCCGCCGCGCCGGGAGGATTCAAGGAAATCACCGCGTAGCACGTAGGTTACGCGGGCGTCGTAGCGATCGGTTCTCGGGTTCATGTCGCCGCCGGAGGGCTGGATTCGGCGGAACTCGGCTTCCATGTCGTCGACCGATTCCACTAACATCACGCGATTGGCAACGATGTCGCTGCGCAGCAGGTTGCTGCGGAGGCGGCGCTGGATGAGCTCGAAGTCCTGCGACGGGGTATCCGTGCCGTTGGAGATGTTGCCAAGCTCTACCACGACCCTCGTGGCCGACTGGCTGATCTCGGGGATGCTCGATATCCGCCGGGCGAGGGATTCTGCAACCTGATCGCTGAACTCCCACAGCGCCGGCGCACTGGCCGAGTTTGAGGCACGGTCGGCCGGGGTCGTTGCATAAGGATTAATACGGCCGCCCGAGTCGCCGACGCTCGTGCGGGGCGGCGACTCGCAGGCGGTGAGGGCGGTCAGCGCGACCGAGGCGGCTATGGGGGCGACGAGAGAGAGCAGGCGGGTCGGGTGCATGGTGGTTCCTCCGGGTGAGCGCGTGGCATAAAGCCAAGCCGTACCCAGAGTGTATTGGTGAACACTAACTTGTGTTCCGACAAAACCAAAAAGACTCGGGCGAACTGGCCGAGCGTTCGATCGACTCACAGATCGACCAACCGACGACTCCAGCGTTCAGGCGACGTCGATCGACGAGCGGTTGAGCTGGCAGGCGAGTTCGTGGGCGGCCTCCCGATTGCCGCAGCGTTGGTGCGTGGCCCAGCCGTTGGAGCTGAGCCTGCGCCAGACCCACCAGTGGCCGCCTTGATCGGTGTCGGCCCTGAAGCTCGGTTTGGCCTCGACGAACATGGACTCTCTCAGGCCCGCGTCCGCGTGTTTGGGGTCTTGGGGGTAGTGGTCGGAGCGATCCGTGATCACGATGCACCTCCCTGGTCTCGTTGGGTCCGGTCTGAATCGGCCTGGTCAAAACCTTGTTGCCTCGGCGCCGAAAGCTCGGAGCCATCTTTGTGCGGGCTTCGCCCTTCTCTTCGTCCTTGGAGGGCGACACACTCCTCGGCCACGCTCTATTACCGCAGAAATCCGCTCCGGTGTCAAGCGGGCGTCAAGGCTCGGTGAAGGCGTCCATCGTTGGTCCTCGGCTGAATCGCCCCTCTCTGCCTGCTGAACGGTTGAGCACTGGGCGGTAGATAATCGCAAAAACAATCTGAAAACAAAGAAAAACCCCGGCTCGTGGCCGGGGCTTGTCGTTTGGTTTGGGTTTAGCCCGAACGAAAGAGCGATGGGGGGGTGTCAGGCGTCGCCGGACTCAGCCAAGCGGGGGCCATCGCCCGCGGGCTTTGGCTGCTGAAGGGCGATCTCGCCGTTCTGCTCCTCGTACCGGCGGATGATCTGGCCGAGGCTGATGGCCAGACGCTTAGCGCCTGACCAGTTCATGATGGTGCGGTTGCCCACGGAGAACATGATCGCGGGCTGGCCGTCTTGGCCCTGGACGGGCAGGTTCATGCCGAAGTCCATGACGACCTCGTCCTGGGTGGTCGAGGTGCGGATGGTGTTGGCGTAGGTGTTGGTCATCTTCGACTCGTCGATGCGGAGTTGAATCTGACGCTGATCGCCCTGGGCTGCTTTGGTCTCGCTCATGGTCTGGATCCTTCAAGAAAAGGTGGATTGGCGGGTGGATGGGGCTCCCTCGGTCGGAGGAGGCTGTCGGAGGGGCTGGCTGCCTTTGGGGCGTGCTGGCACCTGCTAGGGGGACGATAGCAACGCCGGGAGCGGTTGTCGTGCCGGGGCGAAGAGAGAACGCAGAGGCGCAGAACCGTGACGTAAAGAGGCAGAGAGCAGGAGGGAGAAGAGCACTCATCACAGAGCACAGAGCGACACCATGGCCTAGTCCGCTCTTGGATCGCGGGGGCTCTTCGGGTAGGCTGGGCGCGTCGCGGCTCGCCAACCGCTGATCGGGCCAATCCCGGAGGATTACAGAGATGCCAATGCCAAGCCTTAGCCGCTTTCGCCCGTTTGCTGTCGTCTGCGCGAGCGGGCTCGCCTTCTCCGCTTTGGCTTTCGATCCCGATGCCGGGCCTGACGCAGGCCAAGCCTTCGAGGTCTCCGAAGACGGTCTGTTGCGAGCGGTCCCGGAAACCAACTCGTCCTCCGGCGGCACCAAGGCCGGCGATGCGGTGCCCTACGGCACAACGCCCGACCAAGAAGTACTGCTCCGAAGGCAGGTAGGCAGTCTTCAGATCGCAGACCTCAACGGCGATGGCTTCAACGACCTGCTCGCGGCCGTCTATCGCTCCAACAGCTTCCCGCCTTACACCGAGTTTCAGGATCAGGTCTACTACGGCAATGGCTCGGGCATCGATCTTTCGCCCGGCTGGCTCAGCGACGACGCCACCCACACCGGCGATGCGCTCATCGGCGACATCAACGGCGACACGTTCCTCGACATCGTCACGATCCACGGCGGTGGTGTCCGCAGCGACAACATCCGCGTCTACTTCGGCAGCGCGTCGGGGCCTTCGACCACGGCGGGCTATGTCTCGGCCACCAGCCCCAGCGCGTGGGGCACCGCGGGCGTGCTTGTCGACATCGACAACGACAACGACCTCGACCTTGCCACCACGAATCAGGGGCTCAACCCGGACCCGTTCCGCCCGGTCTTCCTGCTGCGTGGTGATGGTTCGACGCTGGAGGCCAGCCCGAGTTGGATGTCTTCCGACACCGCGGTGCAGAACGGCATCGATGCGGCGGACATCAACGGTGACGGGTTCGCCGATCTGGGCGTGGCCAAGTGGGCCAACTTCAAGAGCGCCATCTACCTCAACGACGGCACAGGAACGCCCGTTAGCCTGCCCTCGATGGAAGTGCCCCAGGCTCCCGGCAGCGAGACGCTCGACCGCAACGCGGTGTTCGCCAACCTCGACGGGGACCCCGAGCTCGAAATCTTCTACAACTCATCAAGCGACATGGGCCGGCTGTACGACATCACCTCGCCTGATTTGACACTGGTGGACACGACCACGCCGCCCTTCGACAGCGCCCAAGAAACGCGGGCGTTCGATATCGATGGCGATGGCGATCTCGATCTTGCCGAGATCCACTTCGGCGGCGGCCGAGCGCACATCTATCTCAACCGCGAGGGCGTGCTCGACGATGTGCCCGCGTGGACGTTCGATGCATCGGAGGTGGGAACCTCATTGGCCATAGGCGATCTGAACAACGACGGTCTGCCGGATTTGGCGCTGGCGTACTCGGGCGATACATCGATTCGGGTGTTCTTTGCGCAGGCCCCAACTTGCACCGGTGATATCGCCGACGACTTCGGCACCCTCAACGGCGGCGACGGCATGGTGAGCTTCGGCGACTTTCTCGCGCTGCTCGGCCTCATCGGGCCTTGTCC
>CAYGSG010000001.1:65824-67108 GCA_964352615.1 uncultured Phycisphaeraceae bacterium | reverse complement strand
AGCTTCGGCGACTTTCTCGCGCTGCTCGGCCTCATCGGGCCTTGTCCATAATCGTAATAGAAAAGGAACACAACGATGAGACCGATTCTTGCATCAATCCTCGTGCTGGCCGCCGCGTCAGCTTCGGCCCAGAGCACCGACCCCATGATCTTCGTGGCCAACAACGGCAATCTCGAAGGCAGCGTCTCGTCGATGCGGTACAACGCCGATGGCTCGCTGACGCTCGTCGATCGTGTGGTGACTGGTTCACGCACCAGCACCAGCCAGCCGTGCGCCGCGTGCAACGCCTACGCGATCTCCCGCTCGCCCAGCGGCCGATACCTGGCCACCACCCACGCCTCGGGTCAATTGCCTGAGGACTACACGATCTATGAGGTCGCACCCGATGGCACGCTCAGCGTCGTCACGAGCCTCACGCTGCCGCAGGCTGGGCTCGATCTTGACTGGGTCACCGACGACCTGCTCGCCACGGCGGTCACCAATCTCGGCGGTATCAACGAGCTTCGCTTGTATGAGTTCGACGCGGGTCTCCAGACGCTCACGCTTGCGGACTCGGATGCCGCGGGCGACTTTCTCACATCCGTGGCGGTGCATCCCAGCGGAAACTGGCTCGCTACCAACGACTCGTTCAGCAACATCGTCCGGCTTTGGCAAGTAACGGGGAGTTCAGCGACCCTCGTCAACACCATCAACATCCCTGTGTTCGGTGTTGCACTCGAGTTCACGCCCGACGGCCGGTTCCTCTACGCCGCTGGTGGAATCAGCTCGGGCGGCCGGGCGTTCAGTGGCTTCCTCTTTGATTCCGAAAACAACAACCTCATCGAGGTACCCAACAGCCCGTTCACCTCTCCCGGCCAGTCGCCCAAGGGCTTCGCGTTCTCGACCGATGGCTCGCTGCTCTTCGTCTCGCACGGCACGGACGCGACCATACAGGTGTTCGCGCTCGATCCCGGTACGGGCGAGGCGACCAGCCTCGGCCAGAGCTTTGATGTCGGCCTTCAAGGCACGCTGCAAGGCATGGATTCACTCGAAGGCGTGCTGTTTGCACTGGACAACTCCACGGCGCTCGATGGCATCCAAGGTGTGTACGCCTTCGCCGTCGATTCGATGACCGGCCAGCTCACTCCCGGCCCCAATTCTCCGCTGCTGACCGGCGGCATCGGTGCCAACGATGTAGCGTCCTGGCCGGGTACTGCATGTGTAGGCGACATCGCGGACGACTTCGGCACTCTCAACGGCGGCGACGGCATGGTCAGCTTCGGCGACTTCCTCGCGCTGCTCGGC
>CAYGSG010000001.1:0-65724 GCA_964352615.1 uncultured Phycisphaeraceae bacterium | reverse complement strand
AGCTTCGGCGACTTCCTCGCGCTGCTCGGCCTCATCGGGCCTTGCCCCTGAACCGTCGCGTTAGATCGATCCACACTCCCTGGCAGCATCGTTGCGCACCCGCATCAGCGACACCGAGCACCAAGAGTTGCCGATCCGGTCGGCGATCGGCTGGTGGCGAACCACCTGCTCGCAGACGGGCGCATCCTTGTCCAGCAGCCGGTGCATCAGCGCCGCCAGATCGTGCTCAGCGATCGCTCGCTCAGCCGTAAAGAGCACCAGCCCGCACGCGCTGCGCTCGATCATCGGGTCCGCGTTTAGCTTCTTTGCGTCACGCAGCACACCCGACACGAACGAGCTGTACGACTTGTCGGCGCTCGCGTAGCCATCGACAACGCGGAACTGACCAGCCGATTTGAACTCGAGCCACCAAGCCTCTTGGGGCTCCACGCTCCCATCCGACGTCGCGGATGGCGCGGGCTCGACCGCTGCGAACAGACCCGCCTGTCGCTCAAGGTCGTCCGCGAACCGATCCCGTGGGTCTGCGAGCGAACTCGCCCCTTCAGGCAGCACCACCAGATCGCATCGCTCTCGTTCACGCCGAAGGGCAGCCTCTCGCTCGGTTTCGCCCTTGCGGGATCGGCCCGATTCGACCTGGCTCGGAAACGGGGCCTCGCGGAGCACGCCCCAGCCTTGGCGGGCCATGCCCTGCCCGAGCACCGCGTGCAGTTCAACCTCGCTCAGGGAGTCGAGCCCGCTGAACGTCTGTTCAATCGCAAGCTCATCCTCGCGTGTGGCGAGGGTTTGCGCGAGAGTATCGGCCAGTTCATCCAAGCTCCACATGCCCGTTCAGGTTAGCCGCAAGATGGTGTCCTCGGGGCAGAATTGACCCCACGTTGCATTCTCGGCCCGTTTCGGCGATGATCCCGGCTTGTGCCGGCGGGCAAGGCCCTCGGCGGTGGTTCATCTCCTTGCCATCAGGACCAGAAATACCCATGGGCGGAATCAACGACTTCATCAACGCCATTAACGGCGTGCTCTTCTCCAACTACACCGTCTATGCCTTGCTCCTCACGGGCTTGGTCTTCACGGTCTGGTCAGGCTTCGGGCAGTTCAGGGCCCTCACGCACGGCATCTCCGTCGTTAGGGGCAAGTACGACGACAAGAACGACCCCGGCGCCATCAACCACTTTCAGGCGCTCTCCGCCGCGCTCTCCGCGACGGTGGGGCTGGGCAACATCGCCGGCGTCGCGGTCGCCGTCGCCCTCGGAGGACCGGGCGCGATCTTCTGGATGTGGGTCATCGGCATCCTCGGGATGTCAATCAAAATGACCGAAGTCACGCAGTCCATGCTCTACCGAAACACCGACGACCCTGACAACCCGCACGGCGGGCCCATGTTCGTCGTTAAGAAGGGCTTCGCTGAATGGGGTCTTGCTCCAATCGGCACGATCATCGGCGGCATCTTCGTCGTCACGCTCATCATCTCCGCGATCACTGGCGGCAACATGTTCCAAGCTTGGAACGTCGCCGACGTCACCTTCACCTACTTCGGCATCCCGCAGGTGGTCACCGGCATCGTCCTCACCATCCTGGTAGGTCTCGTCATCATCGGCGGCATCAAGCGCATCGGCGCCGTGGCCGGACGCATCGTCCCCTTCATGTGCATGATCTACGTTCTCGCTGCGGGCTACGTGCTCGTCCTTCACATCGGCGACATCCCCGCCATGCTCGGCCTCATCGTCAAGAGCGGCCTGCCCGACGGCTTCCTGGGCATCGGAGCGAACGCCGAGCCTGTGGGCGCGTTCCTCGGAGGCACCTTCGGATACGCGGCCCTCTGGGGCATCAAACGCGCCCTCTTCAGTTCCGAAGCTGGCCAAGGCTCAAGCCCCATCGCCCACTCCGCCGCCAAGACCGATGAGCCTGTTCGTGAAGGCGTCGTCGCAGGCCTCGAGCCCTTTATCGACACCATTGTCGTCTGCACCCTGACCGCGCTGGTCATCCTTTCTACCGGTGCGTACAACCGCGATTCTGAAGCCACGTACCTCACCACTGATGACGTGCGCATCGTGCAAGCCGTCGACGATGAGACAGGCGAGTCCATCGTGGACACCTGGACACTCGAGTCTGGCGCGCTCCCATCCATGACCGACGAAGCCCGCACCATCCGGCGATCCGATGCCGCTGAGGCGGGATGGCGCAACGGAGAGACCATCTTCTTCGTCGTCGCAGCCGACCAGAACGAAGACACCGGACGCGATCTACGCAAGATCACAGGTACCGTTAGCCAAGGAGACGACGGCGAGTGGAGCGTCTCATGGAACACCCTCTCCTCCCAATCCCAGCCCCGATTCCGCGAAAATGAAGACGGGACTCCCGACCTCGGGCTTTATGGCGACTATGCCGGTGCGTCGATGACCGCTTACGCATTTGACCGCGTCACGCCGGGCCTCGGTATGTGGCTTGTCACCATCGCCGCATGGCTCTTTGCCATCTCGACCATGATCTCTTGGTCCTACTACGGCGAGCAAGGCATCTACTACTTCTTTGGCACCCACGGCGAAAAGGCCGCCGGCCCAGCCGTCATGATCTACAAGATCGTCTACGCCCTGCTCATCCTTGTGACGACAGTCCTAGCCACGTCCATTGGAGGCAACCCCGCCATCATCGGCACGGACACCGAACTCGACATGTGGACCACGCTCGGCCTGGGCGTCATGCTCGTCGCCAACATCCCCATCATGTGGATCTTCGGTGCCAAGGCCATGGGCGCGTACCACGAGTACTTCCGCCGCATGAAGGCTGGCGGCGATCCGGGCCACACGCCCGCGCCCCTCACCGATGTCGTCGAGGGCAAGGACGTCGAGTAGACCACGAGTCTGATCTGAAACTTTGAGCCGGGCCACGTTCGCGTGGTCCGGTTCTTTGTTTGGCAATATCTGCAATGATTGGCGGCGCGCGCTGTCGCTCGGTCAGTTCGTTTCGACCGAGCCGTCGACTGCTTGCGCGACCGCCTCGGCCATCTCCGCGCCAGAGGCCAGCGCCTCGGCCCTGCTCTTGCGCACAAAGCCACGCCACATCCACGGCAACGGGCCAGCGGTCAGCGGCAGGTACCACGCGTACGTGAACCAAGGCATCGCCTGCGTCCACCGGCTGTACCAGCCGAAGTACGTCACGAGCATCGAGTCCGTCAGCCACACACCGGGCCAGATCGTCACCGCGAGCACCGCCGCAAAGAGCACGGGCATCCGGCGAAGCCGGACCAGCCGCAGGTCGATCAGGCTACCTTCGCTTGCCTCGCGGAACTCACCGACCAGCCTGTAGTCAAACGGCGTCGCCGCTGCCTCGACGCTGAAGTCGCCCCCGTGGGCACCGAACGACCCAGCCCGGAACTCGGCCAGTTTGCCCCGCCTCGCTCGCGTCTTGAACGCGGCCAACGCCTCGGCCCGGCCCAGCGCCGTCGTTACAGCCCATCCGCTCGGGCTCGCGGCTGAGGCCAGACTCGCGTGGCTTGTTGGTTCGGGGCTCGGCTCGGGCACGCTGGTCTTTCGCGGGCAGGGGCACTGGCGTTCACAGAATCTTGGAGTGTACAAGGTCGGCTATGTGGGCACGCTGCTTGCTTGAAACCCCGCATGGCCCCACCCGGTCGACCAGATTCACGAGCTTCGGAGTCGCCTCTGCGCTTGGTGGGGGCCAGAACTGCGCCCGACCGATCGCCGCTGCGCGTCCAGAAACGCGCCCCCAGGCCCAGCGAGGACCACCAGCGGGCGGTCATCAAAGAGAATCTGTCCTCCGCAGCGATGTCGGCATCCGATGCCCGTTGGGCTTTCGCGGTCCGGGTCGCCGCCTCCATCGAGGGGGGCCGCGCGGGCATCCTCAGGCCAGCCGTCCGCCAGAAACTCGTTCAGCAGGCCACCCAGCTCGGGCTCCGGCCCTTTGATGCCAACCTGGTCATCGCCATCGTGCAGGATTCCTCGCGCACGTTCGGCTCGCCATTGAGCGATCAGGCCGCCGATCGGCTCAAGCTCGTCCGCGACCCGCGCGAGGCCAGGCGGCACGAACAGCGGTGGTCGCCTTGGGTGATGTCGCTGGCGGTAAGCCTCATCGCGATCGCTCTGGCGTGGACGGTTATCAACTGGCTGCGAGGCTAGCAGCCATCGACGCCGCCATCCGCCGAGCCGGGATCGTGAACATCTCGCGGCAGGGCGCGTCGATCACGTCCTCGACCGTCGCTTCCCACAGCCCGATCCATCGTTCGAAATTCGCGAGCGAGATATCGGGAAGCTTGCGGTGTACGTCGATCGGCCGACCCGAGTACCGCCCGGTCCGCAGCACCACGGTGGACCAAAAGTCGTACATCTTCGGCAGGTGGGCTGACCAATCCGCGACGTGCTGCGTGAAAATCGGCCCTAGCACCGCGTCCTTGCGGACGCGGTCGTAGAACGAATCAACCAGTCGTCGGATGTCCGCCTCATTCACCATGCCTGCGGCGCCCGAATCAGCAACGGGCTCGGTCAGAGGCAGGCGGAGCTCGCCGCGATCGGGGTTGTTCTGCATTGCAGACTCCATCGCCCATCGTGTAGGCGAACCATGCTAGGGGCCGACCATACTTGGCACCCCGAAGGCCTTCGCGTGGCTAGCCTGCCAGAGTCGGCTCGCCTCGCAAACTACCGGAGAACCACCATGCCGCTCATCGACCCAGGCAATAAAGCGCCCGCGTTCACGCTCGCTGACCAAGACGGCAACGAGCATTCGCTCAAGCAGTACGCCGGCCAACCGGTCATCATGTTCTTCTATCCCAAGGACGCCACCAGCGGCTGCACGGTCGAGGCCTGCGACTTCCGCGACCGGCTGCCCAAGTTCAAGCGATCCAAGGCTCAGGTGCTGGGCATCTCGATCCTGGGCACCAAGAGCAAGAAAAAGTTCGCCGACAAGGAGGGCCTCACCTACCCCATCCTCGCCGACGATGCCCTCCATGACGACGGCAAACCAGACCCCAAGACCGCACAGAAATACGGCGTGTGGGTCGAGAAATCCATGTACGGCAAAGCGTACATGGGCATCGATCGCACCACCTATGTCATCGACTCAGCGGGCAAGGTGGCCAAGCGATGGGACAAGGTCAAAGTGCCCGGCCACGCTCAGGAAGTGCTCGAATTCGTAAAAACGCTCGCCTGAACTCGCCTAGGGCCTTATCCTAACGCTCATAAAGAAAGCAGAGGTTTCCCATGGATCAGAAGACTTCCGGCACCATCCGCACCATTGTCTGGGGTGCTGTCATCATCGCGGTGGTCGCCGCATTCTGGTTCATGCCAAAGCCCGCAACCAAGGCGGCGAAGTCCGCCCGCATCGCGCTGGTCACCGCCGACGGCGACCCCTACTGGGACGTCGTGGTCCTCGGTGCTCAGGAGGCCGCCAACCGCGCCGGCGCCAAGCTGGACGTCATCAAGGCCTCCGGCACCACAGCCGACCAGACCAAGCTGCTCAGCAACCTTTCGGGCTACGACGCCATCGCGGTCAGCCCGGTTGATGGCAAGCGGCAGGCCGTGTTGCTCCAGGAACTCGCGAGCCAGATGCCCCTCGTGACCATCGACTCGGACTCGACCGTTTCTGGCCGGCTCTGCTTTGTCGGTGCCGACAACTACACAGCGGGCCGAAAGTGTGGCAGGCTCATCAAGCAAGCGCTCCCAGATGGCGGCACAATCGCCATCGCGATGGGACCACTCAACAAAGAGAACGGCCGCGATCGCAGGCAGGGCATCATCGATGAACTGCTCGACCGCGACTTCTTTGGCGGCCGTGAAATCGATCCCGTCGAGGGCGTCATCGGCGACGGCGCCTACCGCATCGTGGCGACTGCCATCGACGAGACCACCCCCGAATCCGCTCAGGCGAATGCCGCCGCCCTGCTCGAAGCGCACGACGATCTCGACATCATCGTCGGCATCTACGCGTACAACGCACCCGCCGCCGCCGCTGCCATTGCGGAAGCTGAACGCGCCGGTCAGGTGCAGGTCATCGGATTCGATGACGACGAGGCCACACTCGCGGGCATCGAGGCGGGCACCGTCTTTGGCACGGTCGCACAAGACCAGTTCAACTACGGCTACGACGCCATCCGCTTGCTCGCCGATGTCGTTACCCAAGGCTCCGCGTACAACCTGCCGCTTGATCGCCAGATCCACTTCCCCGTGGTGCTCGTTACTGCGGAAAACCTGGCCGAGTTCAAGGTCAACCGCCAGGGCAGCCTCATGGGCCTCTGGGCCCCGAACTAACTTGGCTCTAAGAATTCTGCCGCTGAGATGACGCGGGCCCGGGCGAGCCTCGCCCTAACACATTGGATACCCCTCCGGCTAGGCCGTGTCTGGCGGCTCTGATTTTCGGCGCACGGCCGGTTGCGCGATCGAGTTCGAGGTGTCAGAATCTCCGTGGCAAGGAGGCCACGGATGCGACGATTCGAGCTCACGAACGAGCAATGGAAGATGATCGAACCGGCACTGCCCAGGCAAGCACGCGGCGGCCGCTGGAACGATCATCGACAGACCCTCGGCGGCACGCTCGACAGAATCCTCGCGCGCCTGCGCGCTCGCATCGACCGCGACGGGCTGATCGATTGGGACACTTGGTGTGTGGACGCCAGCAACATCAGAGCCTCGAAGGCCGCCGCGGGCGCGTCGAAAAAAACAGGCCCAATGAGCCCGCCGACCACGCACTCGGCCGATCCAGAGGGGGATTCGGGACCAAGGTCCATCTGGTTTGTTGTGGGCGCGGAGTCCCCCTCGGCGTCGTCGTGGCGGCGGGTCAGGCCCATGAGTCGAAATACTTCGAGGACACCATCGCGACGGTGAGACCAAAGCGTCGCAAGCCGATCTGGATCGCCGGCGACAAGGGCTACAGCTATCCACGCATCCGCGCGTGGTGCGAGCGTCGGGACATCTTTGACGTGATCCCGCAGAGGTCAGATCAGATCGAACGCGATGGCCGACGCGGCCTGAACAGGCTCGTCTACCGGGGTCGTAACGTGGTCGAGCGGACCATCGAACACCGCAAAGAAAACCGCCGGATCGGCACCCGCTTCGAGAAACTCGCCACGAGCTTCCTTGGCATGCTCAAGCTCGCATTCATGCGGCGATATCTTGCGATCCTCGATCCGTCAGACACGGCTTAGCCGACGCGGGATCCCCTATGAGCTGCGTCCTGCGAGGGAGAGTGGTGCGGCGAAGTAAGCCGCAGTCTCGCCCCGGAAGACTCGCTCAGCTCTCGATGCGGTGCAGCCACTCTTCTTCGAGCTCGTCGAGCTCGGTCTGATGCCCGCGTCGCTCAGCGGTCAGCATCGTCGCACGCTCCGCGTCGGTCCAGGTCTCGGTCAGCGCGAGCCTCTCATCGAGCGTTGCGATCTGGGCTTGAAGCTCACCCATGTGTTCTTCGATCTGATCGACATCCATCCAGCTAAAGCGGCTCTTGCGTTTGGGTGCCGCTGGGTCCGTTGCGCGCACAGCCGGCTTGTTCGCGGCGCTATCCCCGGCTGCGCCCGCCTTGGTCTGCTTGGGCGTAAAGCCCGTGGGCTCGTTCTCGCGTGCTTGCTTCCACAAGACCCACTCGCTGTACCCGCCGTGGAAGATCGTCACGCCTCCCTCGCCGTCGAAGATCAGCAGGTGGTCGCACAGCGCATCGATGAGCGCACGGTCGTGGCTGATGAGCACGAGCGCGCCGTCATAGCCTTTGGCCGAGGCCGACAGCGCTTCTTCGAGCCGCTCGGCTGAGGGGATGTCGAGGTGGTTGGTCGGTTCATCGAGCACGAGCAGGTTCTTGGCACTCGCCAGCAGCGACGCGAGCGACACCCGTGCGCGCTCACCGCCGCTGAGCAGGCCGATTTCTTTTTCCTGATCCAGCCCGCTGAACAGGAACGCTCCGGCCAGGTCTCGGGCCTGCTGCTCGCTCAGCAATCGTTCCGGATTGGCCTGTTCGACCGCTCGCTGGATCGCGCGCACCACGGGGGTTGTGGGGTCGCCGAGCTGCGGGTTCTGCTCGAAGTACCCGAACACCACGCGCGAGCCGAGCGTCGCCGAGCCCTCGTCAGGCTGCATGTCGCCCAGCAGCGTGCGCACGAGCGTGGTCTTGCCCGCGCCGTTGGGGCCGATGACCGCCCACCGCTCGCCGCGCCCGATCGTTACATCAAAGTTCTCAAACAGCGTCTTGGTCGAGCCGTCCTGACCCGGGTACCGCTTGGTCAGGCCGCGCCCGATCGCGACCAGGTCGCCCGGCCTGTCGGCGCTAGGCAACTCAAGGCTGAACGCGCTGAGCTCTAAAGGCCGTTCAAGGCTCGAAGTCTCCTTGGCGCGGTCGAGCCGGCTCTCCCTGCCGCGCGCCTGCTTGGCACGCTGGCCCGTTTTGTACTTGCGGATGAACGCCTCTTCGCGCTTGAACTTGCTCTGTTCGCTCTCCCAAGCGCGAAGCTGCACAAGCCTGCGTTCGGCGCGCAGCTCGCGGAACGCCTTGTAGTTGCCCGGATAGTCGATCAGCCGAGCCTGTTCGAGCTCGATAATCCGCGTGACCACGCAGTCCAGCAGCCGGCGGTCGTGGCTGATGAGCAGCACAGCACCCTTGAACTCGTCGCGCAAGAACACTTCGAGCCACTCGCGTCCCTGGATGTCAAGGTGGTTCGTCGGCTCGTCCATCAGCAGGCAGTCCGGCTGGCGCAGCAGCAACTTGGCCAGAGCCACCCGGGCCCGCTGGCCCCCGCTGAGCCCCTCGACGGGGATTCCAAACTGCTTATCTCGGAACCCAAGCCCGTGCAGCACAGCACCGACGCGGTGCTCGACAGCGTACCCGCCCGCCGATTCGATCTTGTGTTCGAGCTCTTCTTGCCGCCTTAGCAACTTGGCAAGTGTCTCGTCCTGAGCGCCTGACATCTCATCGAAAACCGCTGCCAGCTCGCGTTCGAGCGCGAAAATTTCCTCAAAGGCCGACAGCACCTCGTCGTACAGCGTGCGTCCTGCGCCGAGTTTGGGGTGCTGATCCAGCACTCCGATGCGCGCGCCACGCTGGGGGGTCACTTGGCCCGAGTCGATGGCCATGGTCCCCGCGAGGGCCTTGAGCAGCGTGCTCTTGCCCTCGCCGTTGCGTCCGACCAACCCCACCCGCTCGCCCGGCTCGATGGAAAACGAGATGCCGTCGAGGATCACTCGTTGACCGAAGGCGTGCGACAGGTTGACGGCTTGCAGGATCGACACCCCGCACGGTACGCGCCCTAGCCGCGCATCGGTTTACCGGTCATCGCAAGCCAGGGCTCGACCGTCAGCGACCTTGCCACGGGGACCGAACCGATCTCGGCCAGAGCCCGAGCCAGCGCGGGTCTCATCAGCGCGATGGCCAGCAGCCTGCACGCTGGCAGCCGAAGCCTGAGCCGACGGGCGTACGCCCGGCCCATCGCACGGTGCAGCGCTGGGAGTTCATCTGGCTTACCGCCATCCCGGAGCCACCCATCGAGCAAAGTTCCCGCGAGCCGGCCGCTCCACAGGGCGCTACCGATGCCCTCGCCGCCCGCGGGGTCGACCGCCGCCGCTGCGTTGCCCACACGGATCGATCGCGGGTGCCCGCTGGCGATCCACCGCGACCGGGGCACCGGGCAGGCCTGCCAGTCGCTCACACGCCAACTCGGGTTGTATCCCGGCCAGATCGCGCCGAGCAGCCGGTCGTGGTCACCGCCGAGCTTCTTTACCAGCGAGGTGCGCGCCACCAGAGCGCACGTCGCGTCCCCGCCCTCGATCCCCACGAGCCCGGCGTACGCGCCCCGTCCGGGTCGCATCACCAGTCCAGCCACCGGCGATGGTGTTCGCAGGTGGCACTTGAGACCGACAACGCGACTGTCTCTGGGCGTGGGGCCGCTGGGGTCTTGTCGGCCCGAGCCGTCGGCATGAACGACCACCCCGGCGCGCACACGGTCGCCGCTGGTAAGAACCACGCCCACGCTTTCGTTCTCGTATTCCACGCCGCGCACCGTTTCCGGGCTCAGCACGCTTACCCCGGCCTGATGGGCTTGCGAGAGCAGCGCCGCATCAAGCCCCGCTCGGCTCAATACCCATGCAGGAGGCGCCCCCCAGCTCCACGCGCGTTCGCCGACCGCCAGCGTGAGCCGATCAACCGTGCGAGCGCCGAGTAACTTCAGTTCATCGGGGCCTAGCAGCGCCTCGAGTTCATTCGTGGCACTGGGCGAGATGTACTCGCCGCAAACCTTGGTGCGTGGGAACGCCTTGGATTCGATGATCGTTACGCTTGCGCCAGCTCTCGCCAGCTCGATCGCTGCGGCGCAGCCCGCGGGTCCGGCTCCGATGACCGCGACATCCACCATCAGAGATCGCCTTTGAACGAACTCACGGTGAACCGGTGGTGCAGCAGGTTCCAGCGGTAGGTTGGCTCGTGCAACCCGACGCGATGAGCGATGTCGAGCGCCTCGCGCCTCGTAAACCCGGCGCGGACGCTGACGCGCGCATCGTGCCTGACCATCTCGGGCGCTCCGATCGTCATGGCGTGGATCGCTGCGTAGCCTGCCCGCGAACGCACGAGGTCGTTCCAAACCAAACCGATGCGGATCACGCGGTCCATCTGCCTCAGCACGTTCATGGCGTTGAGCTCGCTGAGGTGGTGCAGGAACAGCCCCGCATGGGCCACATCAAAGCTGGCGATGCCGAAGCGATCGACCAACTCCAACGCATCAGCCGCAACCAACTCCACGCCCTCGGCAAGTTCGGGATCGGACGCTGCCAAATACTCCCGCGCGAGATCGAGCGTGGTGGGGTGCAGATCGATCGCAGTGACCCGCAGGTCGAGGCCTCGCTTTCGAGCCCAGGCTCGGGCCGCGATCGGCACGTCCGCCGAGCCCGTCGCCACATCCAGCAGCGTCATCGGTTTGCCCGGGGGCCATCCCCTCGACCAGACCTCAAGCCACCGGAGCAGCGCCGACGAGCCGCCCATCGAGTGGTTGACCCAGCGGATGAACCCGAGCGCACGCGACAGCTCGCCGCGATCGGCGTCTGGGGCGTCCATCAGCTCTGGAACTCGCACTCGTTGCATGCCCAGCGAGCGTATCCGGCCGATGTTGGGGGTGCTCATGGCCCTGCATATACTCGGAATCCATGCAACCGTCAGAATCCGCCGATGTTCGTTCACCCGTCACGCTCCGCACCCTCGCGGCGATGGCCAAGGCCCGCGAGCCTTTCGCGTGTTTGGCCGTCTACGACGCGACGATGGCCCGGCTGATGGACGAGGCGGGCGTGCACGTGCTCCTCGCGGGCGACTCAGCCGCCGAGGTCGTGCTGGGCCTGCCGCGCACCGTCTACATGCCGCTCGACTTTGCGGTGTGCATCACGGCTGCGGTTCGCCGCGGCGCGAGCCATGCGCACATAATGGCGGACATGCCGTTCATGAGCTACCAGGCCTCGCCCGATGAGGCGATGACCAACGCGGGCCGATTCATGACCGAAGGCCGGGCGGACTCGGTCAAGCTGGAAGCCGACGAATCGATGGCGCCGCTCGTTGATCGGATGACGCGGGCGGGCATCCCGGTGTGCGCGCACGTCGGGTCGCGCCCCCAGACCGCAGCCCTGACCAGCGGCTACACGGCAGCGGGCCGATCCGAGCCCGAGGCCGAGCGGATCGTGCGTGATGCGAGGGCGCTCGAGGCAGCCGGGGCGGTGCTGATCCTGATCGAAGCCGTGCCTTCGGAAGTGACCCGTCGAGTGGTGGAGGCGACAAGCGTGCCAGTCATCGGGATCGGCGCGGGCACCGATTGCCACGGCCAGATTCTCGTGCTGCACGACCTGCTCGGGCTGAGCACCCACCCGCCTCGGTTCGCCCAGCCCGCAGCCGAACTTGCTGAGCCGATCGTTCAGGCGGGCCGGGAGTGGGTCTTGCGGGTCGCCCGCAGCGAACTCGGGGGCAAGGGGTACACCATGAGACCCGCCAAATCGGTCGAAGCGGCCCCGGAACAGACCCGTTTGGGAAACCGCTAACAGGCTCGGGCCGAACTGGACCGATGAGTGCAGCAAGCGGGGGTGTGCAGCGCTGCTCGCATTCCCAGCAGGAGGCCCCGAAGATGCGCCGATTCATTGCCTTTGCACCCGCTCTGCTGCTGCTGTTCGCGGTGACGGCTTCCACGCTGCTGGCTCCGGTCATCGCTCGGCGGGTCGGCTTCGCGCAGACCGAGGCCCGCATCCAGCTCGCAAGGCTTACGCTGAGCGACGACGACATCCTCGAACGCCTGAGCCAGGCGACGCAGGCGGTCGCCGATCTTGCCAGACCATCGGTGGTGCACCTCGATGTCGTCGGGAACGCCCGGCGAGGCACCGGATCGTCCGGTTCGGGCTGGATCTACGACGCAGCGGGCCACGTCGTGACCAACTCGCACGTTGTACGAGGCAGCGATCAGGTGACCGCTGAACTTTCGGATGGCCGGGTGTACAGCCTCACACGCGTCGGCTCGGACCCCTTCACCGATATCGCGGTCTTCAAGCTGCCGACCACAGCGGGCATCGTGCCCGCGAACCGCGCGACCGGCGAAATGCCCCGTCAGGGCGAGCGGGTGTACGCGTTCGGCTCGCCGTTCGGGTTCAAGTTCTCGATGTCCGAGGGCATTATCTCGGCGCTGGGCCGCGACCCGCGCGGCGCGGTCGTGCTCGATGAAGGCTTTACGAATTACATCCAGACCGATGCCGCCGTCAACCCGGGCAACTCGGGCGGGCCGCTCGTGGATGTGCGAGGCCGGGTTGTCGGTATGAACGTCGCCATCGCGACGGGCAGCGAGTCCTCGGGCACGACGACAGGCCAGTCTGCGGGCATCTCGTTTGCCATCCCGCTGCGCACGATCGAGTCCGTCGTCGACCAGCTTATCGAAAATGGTGAGGTTCGCCGGGGCTTTCTTGGCATCTCGCTTCCAAGCAACAGATCCAGGCCCATCGCCGACCGCACGGTGTACAACGGCTACGGGGTGTCGATCCCGCAGGTCAGTCCCGGCGGTCCGGCGGACCGAGCCGGGCTGCGCCGTGGCGACATCATTCTGACCATCGATGGCCAGACGATTACCGGCGTGAACGTGCTGCGTTCACAGATTTCCAGTACGGCCCCGGGCGAGCCGATCGAGCTGAGCTACGTGCGCAACGGGGAGACCCGCACCACGACGGTCGTGCTCGATGAGTTCACCGCCAGCGAGTTTGCTGGTCAACCTGCGCTGCGAGAGCTCTTTAGCCTGGGCATGGTTGTAATTGCAGAAGAGGGCGTAATGGTCGCACAAATTCGGCCTGAGTCTCCCGCCGAAGTTGCGGGTTTCCAGCAGGGCCAGCTCATCACCGAGGTCGATGGTCAGAGCGTTCCCACTGGCTCTAGACTCGTGAGCCAGCTCGTGCAGAGCGGCCTGCTCGCGGGCCGAGAGGTCACGTTTACGGTTCGAGGCGAGGACGGCCAGACGCAGGAACTAAAGCTCCGGGCTCGCTAGCGGGCTCGACGGCCGACAGCCGAACGATCACGGGCGTTCCGATCTTCGGGACGATGCTCGAATCGGCGAGCCACTCGGGTTCGAGTTGTCCCGCATCGGGCGAGAACACGCGGGCCCACGCGATTGTCTCGGTGCCGAACGTGTGCAGCCCGATGAGTTGGCCCGTGCCGTCTGCGCCGTAGACCTCGCGCTCGGCGCCCTGTGGTTGTTTGATCGACATCATTCGCGAGCCAGCAAACACCCAGCCGCGTGGCTTAGGCTGCTCGGCTTCCCACTCAAGAAGCGATACGCCGCGCTCGTTGGAACGGATCCATGCGCGCGGGTCCGTCGCAAGCTCGGGCCGCTCGGGCACGATCAGTTCGATACGCACCCGCTGGCCGGTTGGAGCGACGGGCTCGCCCCGTTCCCAACGCCCCGGCGCGCCCGGCTCGAAACCCGCTGCGAGCATTGCGGCGTGAACCTGCGAGGCCAACGCGTGGGTTGCGACCAAAGCCTCGTGCTCGCGGGTGTCGACTCGACAGGCGATGACTTCGAGGTACACATCGGGCGTGACCTCGTTGTGGCAGTCGATGGCGACAAAGCCGTCAAACTCGACGATGCGCTCATCAATGTTGACGCGAACGTGCTCCGAGATCGCGGCGAACCCGTGTGGCGGCTCGCTTGAAGGCGCATCTTGCGCGCGCACAGCGGAAGCCACGACCAGCCACGCGAGCCCGGCGACGATCATCGGCGTGTTCATATCGGGTTCCCTTGCCTCGCGTGCGACTGAAGCGACTGGATGAAGCACTCGCCTCGCTGGGTAAAGTTGGTGAACTGGTCCCACGACGCACAGCCAGGGCTCAGCAGAATGACATCGCCCTCGTGCGCATCGTTCATGGCACGCTCGACGGCGACCTCAAGTGTGCCGCACGGTTGGCCCTTGAGCATGGACGCCGTGGCCCCGATCGCGTAGAGCCCCGCGAGCGGCAGGCTGTTGATCGCATCCAGGCTCACGCCCTTGTCGTACCCGCCTGCGATAAGGCGTACCGGGCCAAGCGGTGCGACCGCCTCGACGGCGCGCACGGTGGCCTCGGGCGTGGTGGACTTGGAATCGTTGAACGCGCGAATGGTGCCGTGCTTTGCTGCGAACTCGCCCAAGGCTTGCAAGCGGTGGGGCAGGCCGGGGAACGAACGCAGCGAGTCGACTGCCCGTGATTCACTCACCGCCCCAGCGGCGAGGACCGCTGCCAGAGCGAGGGCTGCGTTGTCGCGGTTGTGCGCGCCGGGCACCGCAAGCGTGCAACGCTCAGCCAATTCGCCCGCTCGCTGCGTGCGCACGCCCGGGGCTATGGGCCAGTCGGGTGCGGAAGCTGCAAACACCGCGTGGTCGCCCGGGTGTTGGGCTTCGAGCAGGGAGCGTTTGGCGTCCTCGTAGTGGGCGAGGTCATGGTGCCAATCAAGGTGGTTGGGCGCAAAGGGTGTGACGACGCTCAAACCGGGCGACCAAAGGCTGGGCGGACGACTGCTGAGCGTGTGCGCGCGGTTGATCCACCAGAGCATGGCGCTGGACAGTTCGAGCACGACCCAGCGGCTCGCTGGCAGCGCGTCAAGTTGGTTGAGCAAAGTGCCGCCGATGTTGCCGGCGAGCGCACAGCCTGCGTCGGTAGTAGCGAGCATGTGGGCGATCATGGCTGCGGTCGTTGACTTCCCCACCGAGCCGGTCACGCCGATGACACGGCTGCGGTTGGGTAGACGTTCAACGACGAGTTCAATCTCAGTCGTGACCCGGACACCCGCCGCGGCGGCGGCTCGAACGTGCGGGTTGAGCCAGGGCCTTGGCACCGCTGGGTTGACGATGACCGCATCGGTCTCGACGAAGTGCTGCGGCTCGTGGGTTCCGAGGGCGTACCTGATCGAGCCGTTTGGGGCGGTTCGTTCGAGTTCAGTGATTGGCTCGGTAAAAGCGGCTGCGTCCAGGAGGTCGGTAACCAGAACGTCGGCGCCTTGCTGGGCAAGCCATGAGGCCACACCGACCCCGCCGCCGAACCGGCCAAGGCCCATCACCGTCGCACGTTTGCCCGCCCATTGGTTCATCTTGGCTCCAATGTAGCCGCTCACAGCAGTGATACGGGGTCTACGTCGATAGCGGTTTGACGGTCGCTCTTGAGCAGGCCCTCGGTCCGGGCAGCGGAGAGCACCCGCTGGAGCGTCGTGGCCTTTGGCGAGAGCAGTTCGACGGCGAAGCGGAAGTGGTCCGCGATGCGCGCGATCACGCAGGGCATCGGGCCGAGCACCTCGATCTGTCGCTCTGCGTCGTGCGCACGCACCGCATCGGCGAGCGACTGGGCTGCGGCGAGCGCCTTGACGTGGTCTCGGTCGCGTGCGATGAGCCTGACCATCCGCCGGGCCGGGGGAAGGCACGCCTGCGAGCGGTGACGCAGCTCGGTGCGCGCAAACGCGTCGTAGTCGTGCTTGGCAGCGGCCAGAATCGCAGCCGAGGTCGGCTCGTGCGTCTGCACGATGACTCGGCCTGCGTGCTTGCCGCGTCCGGCGCGGCCGGCGACCTGCGCGACGAGTTGGAACGTGCGCTCGGCGGCCCGAAAGTCCGGGATCGCCAGCGACTGGTCCGCATCGAGCACGCCGACTAGACGCACGTTGTGGAAGTCGAGCCCTTTGGCCACCATCTGCGTGCCAAGCAGCACGCGGCCTTCGCCAGATGCGAACCGGTCCAAGACATCAAGCATCCCGCCGCTGATCGAGGCAACATCGGCGTCGAGTCGCAGCAGCGACTCGCCCGCAATCAAGCCGAGCCACGCGGCCAGTTCGTGTTCGAGGCGTTGGGTACCGACCTGCAACGCACGCACGGCTTTGGCGCACGCCGGGCATCGGCTGGCTAGACGCTGCTCGGCGAGGCAGTGGTGGCAGCGCATGGTGCCCGCGCCCGGCAGGTCGGAGGCCTTGTGCCAGACGAGGTTGGCATCGCAGTGGTCGCACGCGAGGGTCCAGCCGCAGGCCCGATCGACGCACCCGATCCGCCGGCCGAATCCCCGGCGGTTGAGCAGCAGGATCGCCTGGCCGCCTTGGTCGAGTGTGCCCGTTAGTGCCGCGGCGAGCGTGGGTCCGACGAGTTCGGGCCGGCTGGGCTCGGCGTGCTTAGCTTGGCGGGCTTCTGTGCGCATGTCCACCACGCGTACTTCGGGGAGCTGGGCACCGCCGACTCGGTTGTCCATGCGCCAGAGTGTTGAACGATCGGTGCGGGTGTTGGCGAAGCTCTCGAGCGAGGGGGTTGCTGAGCCGAGCACGACGGTCGCGTGTTCGATTTGGGCGCGCTTGATGGCGACATCCCGGCCGTGGTAGCGGGGAAGCTGGTCCTGTTTGAACGAAGCGTCGTGTTCCTCGTCAACGATGACGATGCCGACGTTGTCGAGCGGGGCAAAGATGGCTGAGCGCGCGCCGACGACGACTCTTGCTGAGCCCTCGGCCAGCCTCCGCCAGCCCGCGTGCCGCTGAGACGCGGTAAGACCCGAGTGCAGCACCACGACCTGCTCGTGGCCCAGACGTGAGGCGTATCGCACAGCGGCCTGCGGGGTGAGCGCGATCTCGGGCACGAGCACGATGGCGCTGCGGCCCGCTTGCAGCGTGCGCTCGACCAGACGGATGTAGACCTCGGTCTTGCCCGAGCCGGTCACGCCCAGCAGCAGGTGGGTATGGAAAGACCCGAGCGAACCCGAGATGCCCTCGATGACGCGGCGTTGGTCGTCGGTTGGAGTCGGCGCGGTTGCGGTGGATGCAGCGTCTTCGAAGCCGCGAACCTCAGAAGTGCGCACGGTGTCGGCTGAGGTGGCCACGAGCAGCCCGAGCTTGGTGAGCCGATTGATGGGTGCGAGCGAACGGATCGCGAGCGCATCGCGGAGGGCTTTCGGAGTACACGGGAAGGGTGGTGGGTCGAGTGCTGTGATCGCGTCCCATGCAGTTCGAGCGGTCGGCGGGAGTTTGAGTGTGTCGGCGGCATCGGCTGCGTCGGGCGCGGGCTGAAGACGGACCTCGGTGCGCGCGCCCGTGGCCTTTTTGACGGCTGCGGGAACCATCGAGGCGAACGCCATCCCGAGCGGGCAGACGTAGTAGGTCGAGAGCCAGATGCCCAGTTCAACGAGCGGAGGCGGTAGCGGCGGGTCGGCCAGCCCGATGGCGGCTTTGACCTTGGCGGGCGAGAGGTCGCCCAGCAGCGAATGGCCTCCGGCTTCGAGGACGATGCCGCGTACCTGGGTGTTGGATCGGCCCAGCGGGACGGTGACGGCGCAGCCGGGGTGGAGCGTGGCATCGAGCGTCGAGTAGGTAAGGCCCTGGGCATCTCCCGGCGACCAGTTGGCATCGAGCCCGCGTTCGACGGCGACCCGCACAAACCGCGCATCGGGGCCGACATCGGGCGGGGAGTCATCAGGAAAGAGCGATTGCTCGGCGGACACGGACTAGACTCTACTCCGATGCCAACACCGCTGACTAAGGGCGAGCTTCGGACGGGCCGGCTGGTGCTGGCCGACGGCTCGATCTTTCGGGGTACCGCGTTTGGAGCCCGGGGCGTGACCTCGGTCGCTGAGGTCGTGTTCAACACGGCGATGAGCGGCTACCAGGAATCGCTGACCGACCCGTCGTACCGCAACCAGATACTCGTTGAGACGTTCCCGTTGATCGGCAATACCGGCGTGAACCCGGCAGACGTCGAGTCTGGGCGGGTGCAGGTCGCTGGGTTTGTGGTCCGTGAGTTGGCCCGGCGGGCGAGCAACTACCGCTCGACGGGCGGGCTGGATGCGTACCTGTGCGAGCAGGGCGTGCTGGGGCTGGCAGGCATCGACACGCGGGCGCTGACTCGGCGGATTCGGGCGTCGGGCGTGATGGCTGGCGTGCTGAGCGACGAGGCGGCCAAGAGCGATCAAGCTCTGCTGGCACTCGCACGCGGAGCTGCCGGCATGGCGGGACAGAACCTCGTGCCCGAGGTCGGCTGCAATGCGGAATCTAGCTGGGACCAGACGCTCGGCGACTGGCACGCTGGTGCTCGCAGCGGCTCAGACCGCCCGAGCGTGCTGGCGTTCGACTGCGGTGCCAAGCACAACATCCTTCGGCATCTGGCCACGCGCGGGTGCGATGTGTTGGTTGTGCCGCACGATACCGAAGCGGACAGCATCATTCAGCGTTTTGAGGCTGGCGAGATCGACGGGGTGTTCGTGTCGAACGGGCCGGGCGATCCGGCGGCGGTGGCGGTGACGATCGAGACGCTCCGCGGTGTGGTCGCGCACGAGCCCGCGATCCCGGTCTTTGGGATCTGCCTGGGGCACCAGTTGCTCGCTTTGGCGATCGGGGCCAAGACATTCAAGCTGCCCTTTGGGCATCGAGGCATCAACCAGCCGGTGCTGGAGACCTCGGCGGGACGGGTGGCGATCACGAGCCAGAACCACGGGTTTGCGGTCGAGGCCGAGTCGCTTGAACGAGCGGGCGGGCGGGTCACGCACAGGCACCTCAACGACCAGACCATCGCGGGCTTTGAATTGGTGGACCGGCCGGTGTTCGGCGTGCAGTTTCACCCGGAGGCATCGCCCGGGCCGCACGACGGGGCCTCGCTGTTCGATCGGTTCGTGGCATCGATGCGCGAGGTGCGAGCCGACCGCGCGGCCTCGCCCTGCTAAGCGAGATCGCGTACTGCTTGGCTACTGCTCGGGGGGACTACTGCTCGGCTGGAACAAGGGTGATGAGGCTTCCCAGCTTGGTGTAGCGCGGGATACTCGGGTCGATGGTTCGCGACCAGAGGTCGATCCCGCCGACGATGGAGCGTGCGCCCTCGAAGCCCGCGGCCTTGAGCGTGTTGGCGGCGTAGAGCGAGCGCCTGCCGTGGTGGCACATGACGAGTAACTCGGCGTTTTTGGACTCGGCACGGGCCGTGAGCGCGGCTTCGACTTCTCGCGTGCGCGCAGCGAGTTCATCGAGCGGGATGTGCAGGTTGCCCGGCAGCGCGACGGCCTCGACCTCTTCTTCGCGCCGGCAATCGATGAGCAGCGGCGCCGGCCGAGTCTTGCCCGAGAGCGCGTCGGCGGCGTACGCCGGGCCGACTTCGAGCGTGGGTAGGTACGGGTGCCCGCATGGGACACCCCGGCAACAGTCGGACTCGCTGCTCACTGCTTGGGCTCGCTAGCGGGCTCGCTGGGTGGGGCGCTCGGCGCAACCGGGGTCATCTGGCCTATCACCGGCGTGGCGACGGGCGAGCGAGCGGGGGGCGCTTGCACCGGTTCATTCGGCTGGGCTGGTGCCATCGAGGCGTCGGTCGGGTTGCTCGCTTGGGCTGTTGCACCTGCTCGCAGGGTCCGCTGGTAGGTGACATCGGGGCTGAAGCGGGTGTTGGCCTGGTGGTAGGCGATGAGCCCGCCGGGGATGGACACGGCATCGAGGGCCGCTGAGCCGAGCTGGATGGGAACTTCCTGCACTTGTGCTTGCAGCGAGGCCTCTCTCAGGTCGAGCGCGGATTCAGCGGTTGGCATCTCGCCGCGCTGGCGCGGGGTGACGCGGGTGTGCCGGATGTTGCTGTTGTAGGTGGGGCGGTGGGCTGTGCCGTCAACGGGAACATGGATGGCGGTGGCCTGCCAGTGCTCGCGGCTGAGGCCGTGGCCAGCGTTGTAGGGCAACGGCTCAAGCGGCGCGACGGCTTGCGGGTCCACGCCGACGTAGGAGCGGTCGTTGACGGACGACATGCAGCCGGTCAGCGCACCGGCGATGGCGAGCAGAGTGAGGACGGCGATGGGGCGCGTGTGCGTTAACAGCATGGTGAAGCGTAGCTCATTGGTCAGGATTCTGCGGAGTCGGGGTCCTCGTTCTGCTCGGGGTCTGGTTCGGGCTCGGGCCTTCCAGAGAGGGCCGCAGCGACGGCCTCGCGGATCACGCCCGGATCGAACCCTCGGCGGGCGAGAAAGCCCGAGAGCCTGCGGTACAGCGCCTGGTTGGTGAGCCTGGGCGAACTCCGCTGGGCTCGGCGTTCGACGAGGTTCGTAGCGTCGGCGAGGGCGTCGCGCTCGGCGGTGGCCTCGGAGGCTGCCCTCGTAGCGAGAGGCCGGCTCAGGCCCTTCTGAGCCAGCTTGAGTTCGATGAGCCTTCGGCCCGCATTGCCGCGGTCGGCGAGCGATGAAGCCAGGCGTTCAGCGAGCGATTCATCGTTGAGCAGGCCCGCTAAGGCGAGGGCGTCGAGGGTGGCGTCGATGGAGGCGGCCTTGTGGCCGGCTTGCCTGAGCCGCTGGCGAAGCTCGCCCGTCGAGCGGTCGCGGGTGTTGATGAGCCGAAGCGCTCGTTTCTGGGCGGCGCTGCGGTCGATGGCGGCAATCAACGGCTCGACCACGGCCTCCGTGAGCGTGTCGCCTCGCGCGAGACCGAGGTCAGAGGCGACGAGGGCATCGATCTGGCCGGCGGACTTTCGGTCGAGGGCGATGCTCACGCGCTCGCCCGCTGAGCCGACGGCCCGGAGCGAGGTAATCGTCATGCCCGCCTCGGGCGTGATCGGTTGGGCTCTTGATTGGCGGGCGCGTGGCATCGTCGGGGCAGTGTACCGCTTCTACGCTGGAATCAACCAGGCGAACAGCGCCCGGCGAACCAATGCACCCTTAGCCCACGGGAGACACGGCCATGAGCGGAACCAACAGCGAGCACGGGATCAAGAAAGTGGTCGTCATCGGCGGCGGGCAGATGGGCGGCGGGATCGCACAGGTCAGCGCCGTCGCGGGCTTCGAGACGGTCGTGTTCGATGTCAGCGCCGACCAGGTCAAGCGGTGCGAGGCAACGCACGACAAGCTGTTGGCGCGTGCGGTCGAGAAGGGGCGCATGACCGCCGAGGATGCGACCAAGGCCCAGTCGCGCATCAGTTATGCGAGCGATATGAAGAACGCGGCGGGCGGCGACATTGTGATCGAAGCTGTGGTCGAGGACCTGGGCATCAAGCAGCAGGTCTTTAGCCAAGTGCTGGAACACTACAAAGGGTCGAGCGCGATCCTCGCGAGCAACACCAGCTCGATCAGCATCACGGCGATGGCGGCATCGGTCGAGAAGGCGGGCGGCGACGCCAGCCGATTCATCGGGATGCACTTCTTCTACCCGGTGCCGGTGATGAAGCTGGTGGAGGTGATCCGTGGTTTGCAGACGAGCGACGAGGTGGTAGCGCGCACAATCGCGCTGGCCGAGGCGATGGGCAAGACGGCTCTTGCGGCCAACGACCGCGCGGGGTTTGTGAGCAATCGCGTGCTGATGCCCATGATCAATGAGGGATTTTACGCGCTGATGGAGGGCGTGGCCGAGCCCGAGGCAATCGATGGGATCATGCAGCTCGGGTGCAACTTCCCGATGGGCCCGCTGCGGCTGGCGGACTTCATCGGGCTTGATACCTGTTGTCACATCATGAACGTGCTGGCCGAGGGTTTGAACAGCGATCGGTACAAGCCGTGCCCGCTGCTTAAGCAGCTAGTGGAGGCGGGCCGGCTGGGCAACAAGACCGGGCGGGGTGTGTATGAGTACGGGAGTTGATCCATGCGTTTGATTGCACTTGTCGTCATCGGGATTACGTCTGGAACTTGCTGTGCCCAGGGGGGCGAGGACGCGGCAACGTCGTTTGCGGAAGCGTACAACGAACTGACTGGCGCAAAGCCCTCACCGAGTCATGGCGCATGGAAGCAAATGGAATGGGTACTCACGCAGGCCGACGAGCGAGGGTCCTGGGGGCTAAGCGAATCGGACGATTGGCTAGCGTGGTATGAGATTCCAGACCGAATGACGAGGGGTGCGTGGCCACCCGCCGTGCTCGATTGGTTTGAGCATGAGTGGGCAGAGGAGGGCGTTTCGCAGCTCCGCGAAGCAGTCGATGTGATCGTTGCACAGGGCTTTCCGACGCCGCCTTGGCCTGCCGACAAATCAATAGAGGATGCATTCGGAGAGCGGATGCGATTCATGGGCCAGCGGGTAGTACATTGGCACGTCGCCGGTCTCAGAACAAGTGTGATGCGTGGTCATTGGGATGAAGCACAGGCGAACGTGATACGGTGCCTTGGAATAATCGATGCCATGGGCTCTGATGCAATGGTAATCTCCCAGATGATGGCAAGCTCTCGCGAGATTCAACTTTGGCGAGAGCTTGGAATGCTTGCAGGCGATACCGAGTTGGATGGTCATTTTCTCGACTGGATCAGCAGCCTGCTCGCGGCTCGCGAGCAGGCTTGGATTCCGGTCCAGATCGTGCTGGCTGGCGAAGTGATGTTTTCCGAAGCGAGTGGCGAGGAAGCAGCCGAGCAGCTAGGCCACCCCGCAGAATGGGCGGCAGACGCGCACGAGGCGATGCTTGATGCTTCAGCGTTGGTGCTGAAACAGATGCCAGATACTATTTCAGAGGTCGGCGAACTCGACCTCTCTAATTTCGCAAAGTGGGCGTTGCCTGATGAGATCGTGCGAGAGGACTATGTCCAAATGGCCCGAAATTCTGTACGCGGCCTTTTGCGTTTCAGGCTTGAGCGACGGTGGTCGGTCAACAACGCGCGGCTGGTCGTAGCGATCGAGCGCTATCGCTTGACGCATGGGGAACCACCCGCTTCAGTGGACGCGTTAGTGCCGGAGTATCTCGATGAAGTTCCAATCGATTTGGCATGGGGCGGGGCGTATGAGTACCGTCGATCTGGTGAGGCACCCAAGGGGTACGAGGCTTACTCGCGAGGCTTGGATGGCATTGATGACGGTGGAGGTACTCAGTCAGATGATGCGTATCAGACGCTGAGCGATGGGACTGACGTTCGACTTCGGCAAAGCAGGCCGGAGTGGCGAGACTTCGATATTGACGAACTCATGAATATGACGGATGAGCTAATCGAAGAGCACGGCCCATAGTGAACACTAAGTTAACGGAGCGGCTCGGCCACGCGCAGGTTTTGGCGCCGTCGCGTAGATGGGTCTGATCGGCTCTATAATCCGCGAAGGAAGGGCTCTGACCATGACCACCAGCATCACCGGGCCGGGCGTTGGCCCGCTCTCGCCGAACGACGTTGACCCGCACGCAGTGACGATTTCGGGGATCGTCATCGACCCTGCCTACGGGCCTGGGGTGGCGGGCTGGGAGCCCGCCGAGTCGTTGAGAAACGTCGATCGCGACATCGCGGCCCCGGGGCAGTACCCCTACACACGCGGTCTTTACGAGCAGGGCTACCGCGCGCGCCTCTGGACCATGCGGCAGTTCGCGGGCTTTGGCTCGGCGGACGACACCAACCAGCGGTTCAAGTACTTGCTGCAGGCGGCGACCACCTCGACCAAGGCCAACACCGGCCTCTCAACGGCGTTCGATCTGCCGACGCTTATGGGGCGCGACTCCGACGACCCGCTGTGCGTGGGCGAGGTCGGTAAGTGCGGCGTGGCGATCGACACGATCGAGGACATGCACCGCCTCTATGCGGACATCCCGATCGACAAGGTCACCGTCAGCCAGACGATCAACGGGCCGGCGTGCGTGATCTGGGCGATGTACCTGGCGATGGCCAAGCAGCGCGGCATCGGGTGGGACACGCTCGGCGGCACGCTGCAGAACGACATCCTCAAGGAGTTCCACGCGCAGAACGAGTTCATCTATCCGCCTGAGGCAAGCGTCAAGCTCGTGGTCGACACCATCGAGTTCCAGGCTGAGCACCTGCCCAAGTGGAACAGCGTATCGATCAGCGGGTACCACATCCGCGAGGCGGGCAGCAGCGCGGCGCAGGAACTGGCGTTCACGCTCCGCGACGGCATGGAGTACGTCGAGGCGTGCCTGCACCGGGGCATGGACATCGAGAGCTTCGCGCCGCGGCTGAGCTTTTTCTTCAATAGTCATAATGAGTTCTTCGAGGAGATCGCCAAGCTGCGGGCCGCGCGGCGAATCTGGGCACGCATGATGCGCGAGCGGTACGGCGCGAAGAACGAGCGGTCGTGGTTCATGAAGACCCACGTGCAGACCGCGGGCTGCTCTCTCACCGAGCAGCAGCCGCTGAACAACATCGTGCGGGTGGCCTACCAGGCGATGGCCGGCGTGCTCGGCGGGTGCCAGAGCCTGCACACCGACTCGATGGACGAGACCCTCGGCCTGCCGACCGAGCAGGCGGTGACAGTTGCTCTGCGCACGCAGCAGATACTGGCACACGAGACGGGTGTGACGCGCACGGTCGATCCGCTGGGCGGGAGTTGGTTCATCGAAGAACTCACCGACCAGATCGAGGCCGATGCGCTCGGGCTGATCGAAGAGATCGACGAGATGGCGGGCGGGCCTTGGTCTCCCGGGCGGATCGGTGAGCTTGCCAACGGCGACTTCTACTCGGGCGGGTGCGTCGCGGGCATTCACCGCGGCTACTTCCGTCGGCAGATTGCCGAGGCGGCGTACCGCTTTAGCGAGGAGTGCGAGGCGGGCGACCGGATCATCGTCGGCGTCAACCAGTACATCGAGGAGAGCGAAGGCCGACCGATCGACATCCTGACGATCTCGGACGAAGTCGAGACCGTGCAGGTTGATCGGCTGGCGAAGTTCAAGGCAGCGCGCGACGACACGGCTGTGGCCAAGGCGCTGGACGCGGTGCGCGAGGCGTGCCGGGAGAACCGCAACGTGATGCCTGAGCTGGTCGAGGGTTCGCTTGCTAACTGCACGATGGGCGAGATGGTGCAGGCGATGGCGGATATCTACGGCCGGTACACCGGCGGTCCGGAGTGGTAATGAGCAATCAAGAAGTCAGCTACTGGGATTCCATCGAGGCCGCGTTCGATCGCGTCAGCATCTACGACGGGTACAAGAAGTTCTGCAAGCAAATGAAGCATGAGCCGGACCATGTGAGGCACCTGCTGTGCGTGCATTGGACGGACAGCGAGATCAGCAACGGCGGCTACTCGCAGTACTTCTACAACCCGATCGGGATGCTCGCATTGGATGCGGTGAATGGGTATCTAGCCATAGGCCCGAACGATCTGGCAGGTTTGATGACGAAGGCGATCGGACGGCTGGGTGCGGCGAAGTTCCCGGCCGACCGCAAGAAGCGGATCAAGATTCTTGAGACGAAGGGACTGGAGTCGGATGGGTTCAGAGACCTTGAGGAAGTCTACTACCGGGCCAGTGAGAATCCGGACCTTGGTGAGTGCATGAATCGGTACGCCTATTCAGCAAGCCAAGCTAACGCCTGATACCACGTTGGTTCAGCGGTCATGAAGTTCGCTCCACAAGCAATTGAGGCCTACGAGCCGTGGTGGGAGGTATTCCATCATGACTTCTGCAACATGCCGTGGCGTGAAGCGAACAAGTTCATCCCCGTGTTTGTCGATGGGATCCCGCGCCGCCTCGAGGTGCTCCAATCGCTGGTGCGTTCGACCGAGGGCTTTGAGAGCTGGACGGCGGACCTCTCCGATGAGTCGTTGGTCGAACTCGGCCGGTGGGTGCCGTTTGGGTTTGATCACGAGACGGTGCAGGGTGGGGGCCTGCGATGGCTGAAGAAGGACTACCCGCCGCCGGACGTTCGTGAGGCGGTGGAACGCGAGGAGGCGATGCGGGTTTACCAGCGCTTCACCGAGCGGTCCGATGGCATCGAGTTTGATATCGGGCTGTACGTCGGCGAGTGGATTCGAGCCTGTCTTCCTGCGGCGACGTGGAAACGGTGCACGAGAAAGTACCGCGAGTGCTACAACCGTCCCTGGCTCATCTCCGAGCACAGCTCGCAGGGATTCATGCCGTGGGGCAACGGGGGCTTCGGTCATGTTGGGGCATACGGCATCTATTTCCGCGGGGAAGAACCTGATCGGCTGCTCTTCGTCGCAAAGCTGCGGCGAAGCACGGTCCGGGGAACGGCCGGCTTGGAAACGCAGACTCGCCGATGAGCCTCGCGGCTTCTAAGACGGGGGCTCCGCACGCGACACTCGCGCCCTCGCTTGCGCTTCGGGCTCGTTGGTGCAATAGCAACCCGCATCCGATCGTCCCAATAAGGCATCGGCTTGAGCGGACGTGGCGATCGGCTGTGCGTTTGTTCTTGTAGGCCCACGTGATGCCCCGTCCGGTCCACCGGATGCTCCGTCAGGCCAGCCGGATACTCCATCCGGTCCACCTGATGCTCCATCAGGCCAGCCGGATACTCCATCCGGTCCACCTGATGCTCCATCAGGCCAGCCTGATGCTCTGGTAGCGTCACCTGATGGAGCCGCAGAGGGCGTTGATGCTCTTGTAAAGCAGCGCACGACGACCGTAAAGGGCGTTGATGCTCTCGTAAAGCAGCGCATGCGAGCGTTGCAGCGGCTCGCTGCTCGTGCAAGTGAAGAAGACACAGGCTGCAAGCCTGTGCCACCAGGAAAGACCCGTGCCACAAGAAGCGGGCTTGGCCAACATGCCCGCGCTTCCTCCGGGCGCGTGGGCATGCCACCCAATCAAGCCGTTCCAGCTCCGTGCTTATTCAAGTTTTTCCCCATTGCTCATTCCCCTCCCCCTCTCATCTTCTCTGTGCCCTCTGTGTCTCTGTGGTGAATCTTCTTGAGGATCCACTTGGGCCTTGGGCTTATCGGAGAAGCAGTCTTCACCGAACCCAATTGGCTCGGTCGGTGGCGACGTGGTAGTGGGGGTCTTCGCTGATGTTGACCTCGACGAGGTCGCCCGCGCGGTCGAGCAGCCGGCGGCAGTCGTCGCTCAGGTGGCGCAGGTGCAGACGCTTGCCGAGCTTCTGGTACCGATCAGCCAGAGAGTTGATGGCTTCGAGTCCCGACTGGTCGTAGACGCGGCTGAAGTAGAAATCGATGACGACATCATCGGGGTCGTCCTGCGGCGTAAATAAATCGCGGAAGCGCGAGACGCTGCCGAAGAACACCGCGCCGTGGAGCTGGTAGACCTTGCTGCCCTGGTCGTTGGTCTGGACGTCGGCGACGAGGTGCTTGCTCTTGTTCCACGCGAAG
The DNA here is from genome assembly GCA_964352615.1 of uncultured Phycisphaeraceae bacterium. Lineage (GTDB taxonomy): Bacteria > Planctomycetota > Phycisphaerae > Phycisphaerales > UBA1924 > OFTM382. The sequence goes on along the minus strand of CAYGSG010000001.1, from coordinate 38,333 downwards.
ACGAGGGCGGACAGCGCGACGCCGATGATGACCGCGGTGGCGAGGTCGTGCATGACAACCGTGTAGCCCGCGACGACGAGCATGACGAGGACCTCGGCCTTTGGGATGCGGCGCCAGGTCTGGAACGTGGTCCACTCGAACGTGCCGATGACGACCATGAACATCACGCCGACGAGCGCGGCGACGGGGATGGCTTCGATCAGCGGCGACAGGAACAGAATGAACAACAGCATGGCGATCGCAGCGGTGATGCCGCTGAGCCTGCCCCGGCCGCCGGACTTCACGTTGATGAGCGACTGGCCGATCATGGCGCAGCCTCCCATGCCGCCGAGCATGCCGCAGGTGACGTTGGCGACGCCCTGGCCGACGCACTCGCGGTTGCCGTTGCCGCGTGTCTCGGTGAGTTCGTCGATGAGGGTCATGGTCATCAGCGACTCGATGAGCCCGACGCCGGCAAGGATGAGCGAGTACGGCAGGATGATCCAGAGTGTGGCGAGTGAGAACGACGGGAGCTCGAAGTCCCACCATGTTGGTCGGGGGAGCCCGCCGGCGATGCCTACCGAGTCGGCGTCGACACTGGCGATCGCGGACTGCGCCTCGGCGGTGGTGAGCTGATCGATCGGTGCTTTGGATTCGGCTTTGGGCGTGATGCCAACGGGCAGGGTGGAACTGATGGAGGCAAGCAGCGCTTGGTCTTTGGCGCGCTGGGCGGAACGGACGGCCGAGGCCTGGGTCGAATCGACGAGCACATCGCGCACGGTGAGCACGGCGGGGTCTTCGCCCTTGGGGCCAAGGCCCGCGTTGAGCGCGAGGGCTGCGAGCGAGATCGCGACGATGGCTACGAGCGTCGAGGGCACGGCCTTGGTCAGCCTTGGCAGCAGGGCGATGATGGCCATGGTGACGGCGACCAGGCCGAGCATGATCCAGAGCGGCGCTCCCGTGACGAACTCAAGCGAGCCCGCGGGGCTGAGGGTCTTGAAGCTGCCGACCTGCGCCATGAGGATGACGACGGCGAGGCCATTGACGAACCCGAGCATGACGGGGTGCGGGACGATGCGGATGAGCTTGCCGAGGCGGGCGATTCCGACGGCGATCTGGATGAGGCCGCAAAGGACGACCGCTGGGAACAGGTACCCGATGCCGTGCTGGGAGACGAGGCCGACCACAACGACGGCCATGGCCCCGGTGGCGCCGGAGATCATGCCCGGCCTTCCACCAAAGACCGAAGTGAGCAGGCACATGATGAAGGCGGCGTAGAGCCCGACGAGCGGGGGGACGCCTGCGACGAACGCGAACGCAACGGCCTCTGGTACGAGCGCGAGCGCGACGGTAATGCCGCTGAGCACATCGGCGCGGGCTGAACTGCTCGTGCCGGACAGGAGCCCGAAGAAACGCGGCGTTGCAGAGTTGGAGGTGGGGGAGGGATCGCTGGACTGTGGCAATGGTGACCTTGCGCGGGGATGCCTGAGGCCAGCGATGCCGAGGCTCGGCTGCACCAGGCGTGCGGATAGAAAACAATGCGACGCCGATGCACGCCGAGCGGGGAGGTTAGGCCTTTCGAGAGCCTTAATCAGTCATAGGGGTGTGGTCCAAAAAAAGAACCACCGACGCGTTGCGTGCGTCGGTGGTGGAGAGTTCGTCGAGCGGTGACGCTCGATTCAGGCTGTGAACTGCTCGCTTACGGGCAGGGTCCGATGAGTCCGAGCAGGGCAAGGAAGTCGCCGAAGCTGACCATGGCGTCGCCGCTGCTGAGGGTGCCGAAGTCATCGGCGATGTCACCCGTGCAGCCGGGCGTGCCGCCGGGGCAGGGACCGACGAGGCCGAGCAGAGCCAGGAAGTCGCCGAAGCTGACCATGCCGTCAGCACCGATGGTGCCGAAGTCGTCAGCGATGTCGCCCGTGCAGACCGGGGCGTTGTTGCAGCTCTCGTCGATCACGCGGAACGCGTCGATGGCGGCCTCGGTGACAGAATCGTTGGGGTTGTCCGTGGCGCTGAACCGAACCTGGAATTGCGAGGTCAGGCCGACGTAGTCGAGCACGCGGAAGCTGACTTCCGTCCAGCCGTCCTGGTCGCCCAGGTCTTCAACGGTGACCCATGAGGCGCCGCCGTTGTCGGAGAACTGGATGAGCATGTTGTCGGTACCGGCCGTGGCGTTGGTATCGAACCAGCGGGCGTAGGTGACCACGGGATCGGACGCTGCGCTCAGGTCGATCGGCGCGGTGATGAGGCTGGTGGGTCCGCCGTCAACATCCTCGGAGAGCCCGTTGCCGGTCACCCAGCATTGGCCTGAACCGTCGTAGTCGGCGAGCGGGTCGCCGCGGCCTTCGGCGCGGGGCACGTCGCGCACCCAGGCACCCGTGGTGATCGCGGTGTTGGTGACGCTCCAGAGCGGGTCGGTCTCGAAGTTGAAGCTTGCGAAGGTGGTGTACTCGTCAGCTACCGAGGCGCTGAAGGGTGACGCCGAGCCGCCTGTGGGCTCGAAGTAGGACTCACCAACCGTGTCCATCGCGGAGATGTAGAAGCTTGCATCAAAGTCGCAGTCCTCAGCGGAGAACGTGCCCTCGAACGTGTCAGGGCCGGTGGAGGTCATGGGGATCGCCACAAAGCCCGAGCCATTATCAACGTGGAGCGTGACGGTGGCTGCATCGAGTGTGACGCCATTGGCGTTCACCTGAACCGTAACCGTGGCGTTCTCACCGGTCTCGAGCATCGTGGGGCGCTCGCCGACGATGGCGAGGTCGAGCCCAGAGGCGCAGATGCCCAGCGGGTTGGCGAGTGCATCTTGCCAAGCCGGATGATCGACTGCCGTTCCTTGGTTGGATCCGCCACCAACGTCACAGCCGGCGTGGGTGTGGACGCCGATGGTCAGGCCAGTGGAATCATCTTGCACAGCCGAGCCGGAGTTGCCCCCGGTGGTATCCGGGCTGTACCGTACCAGATTGCCTGAGAGCCCGGCGTAAGGCCCAGCGTGGGTCTTCTGCACGAGGTACCAGGTGGGGCTGACCGGTGACGAGGTCGAGCCGAAACCCGTGACACGGATGGGCTGGCCCGTGCCACCGGGTGCGGCTGCGGCAAGCGTGTGGGAGGTGCCGCCCTGGGCTACAAGCGGTGACAAGCCGGTGTTGGCGTTGTTGAACACGCCGAAGGTGGACCAGTCGTCGCCGGGGCCTTGTCCGCCGTTGGTCTGTACGGAAACGGGATCGACCGCGTACTGGTCGTCGGGACCGGGGTGCTGAGGCGTGCCGCCGGAGCTGGAGAGCGGGACGTTGAACTCAATGACCTGATTGCTCGCAGGGCCGCAGTGGCCAGCGGTGTTCAGGCAGTTGGGCCTGCCGTCAAAGAGCCAGGCGGTGCAGCCGATGGGCCAGATACGTCCTGAGCGGGGGTCGGACGAGAGTTGGCGGTCGTCGGTCGGGCCGCAGATGGACTTGGCTGGATTGAAAGCGCTGATCTCGGAGACGGCCTCGGCTATGACGATGCGGGACGCATCGGCGCCGGTGGGCGAATAGACCTCAACATGAACCGAATCGCCGTTGAAGTAGGCGGAGGTGTACTTCCACTCCTTGAGCGTTTTGGGTGTGAGGACTTGTTGATGCCCGTCGGTGAGCGAGGTGATGAGCATGTAGGTGTCGCCGCCCTGGGCGGTAGCAGCAGCGAGCTTGGTGGTCTTGAAGATCAGACGCACCGCGTCGGACCCGGGTACCTGGACATCCGTCGAGTACACGAGGTGCAGGTCGGTGGGCAGCGCGGTGCCAGCAGCGGGAGGAGCCACAGCACCCGAGTCAACCCCGACGCCGACGATGGACTGGCTTACATCCACAAGCGACGCTAATGGAGCGTCGTCCTCGGCCAGAGCAGTGGTTGCGGGCATGGCGAATAGCAGCGCTGAAGCGAGCAGGCGGGCGGTCATGGACATGGGTTGGCTTCCTTTGAGCGGGGCTCTCTCTGGTTGGCTAACGGTCATCGAGTGATGAGCGGTTCAAAACACGAGCGTACCAAGTTCGGCGGAACTGCTGCCTATGCCTTTCGGCCATTCAGTCAGATACAGCCGATGATGGTGTTCACTTGGTGCTCCATACGCTCAACCGGGAGGGCTGGATCCCTATGAAGTTCCGGTAACCGGGTAAACCCTTGGTCGCCTTCCGATAAGCAGCTTCCAGGGGTTTTCGCTGGGAGCTTGAGCGGGTGGGCACTCTCCGATTCAGCCGGTTGGGCGGGACAGTCCAAATGGGTTGATGGAGCATGCGGCTCCACGCCACTCACTAGGTGAAAACGCTGGGCGCGGATACCATGATGGATGCCAAGACGAGCCGCCGTTGTAGCTGCCCTCCGCACCCCCATTGGTCGCTTCGGTGGGTCGCTCGCCTCCGTGCGACCAGACGACCTTGCGGCCCTCGTCATCAAGGCGGTCGTCGATCGGACGGGCATCGACCCGGCGCTGGTTGATGATGTCTATCTGGGTGCCGCGAACCAAGCGGGCGAGGACAACCGCAACGTGGCCCGGATGGCGGCGCTGCTGGCTGGCTTGCCGGTGTCGGTTCCCGGAGCGACCGTGAACCGGCTGTGTGCTTCGGGGCTCGAAGCGATCAACATCGCGGCGCGGATGATCGAAGCCGACCACGGCGACGTGTTCATCGCTGGCGGCGTGGAGTCCATGAGCCGGGCGCCGTACGTGCTTAGCAAGGCGGAGTCGGGCTTTGATCGCGGTCAACAGGTGTACGACACATCAATCGGCTGGCGGTTCATCAACCCGGCGTTGTCGGCGCTGCACCACCCTTACTCGATGGGCGAGACCGCCGAGAACGTGGCTAAGCAGCACAAGATCAGCCGGGCGGATCAGGACGAATTCGCGCTGCGGAGCCAGCAGCGTTGGGCCTCGGCGCATGAGCGAGGCTTGTTCAAAGGCGAAATCGTGCGTGTTGAAATCCCGCAGCGTAAGGCCGAACCGATCGTCATAGACGTTGACGAGCACCCGAGGCCCGATACGACGCTGGAGAAGCTGGCGAAGCTGCGTCCGGCGTTTACGAGCGATCCTTCGGGCACGGTCACCGCGGGCAACTCGTCGGGTATCAACGACGGGGCCGCGGCGTTGCTGTTGGTGGAGGAGCAACGCGCCCGAGCACTCGGCTTGACGCCGATCGCGTTTGTCGGGGCCAGCGCCTCGGCGGGCGTGGATCCCGCGTTCATGGGCATCGGGCCGGTGCCTGCGGTGCGCAAGGCGCTCGATCGTGCGAAGCTGTCACTCGGCGATATCGACCTCATCGAACTGAACGAGGCCTTCGCCGCGCAGTCGCTGGCGTGTGCACGTGAGCTTGGCCTTGATGAATCGAAGCTCAACGTCAATGGCGGAGCCATCGCGATAGGCCACCCCTTGGGGTGCAGCGGGGCGCGGATCGCCACGACGCTCATCCATGAGATGGTGCGAACCGGCTCAGCGCGCGGCATCGCGTCGCTGTGCGTCGGGGTGGGGCAGGGGCTTGCGACGGTTTTCGAGGGTGCCTAGCGCGTCAACGCATCGCTGCGAGCTTCTCGAACCCGCTGGTAAAGGCCGCGATGAGGGCATCGATCTCGGTCTCGGTCATCGGGGTTGAGAGCGCCGATGAGCCGGTGCTGACCAGCAGGAAACCTTCGCTGAACATGTGCTCGAGCAGCAGCTTGAGCTGGCCGTTTTCATCGGGCGAGAGGTACGCCTCGCGGTAGTTGGTGGGCGCGGTCGGTTTGACGTGAACGCGGAACATCGAGCCCGCTCCGGTGACGCTGGCAGCCACGCCGGTCTTGCTGATCGCGGCTTCGATCCCGGTGATCGCGCGCCGGGCCAGAGCGTTCAGCCTGTCTATTGCTGGCCGGTCGAACTTCTGCATGGCCATAAGGCCTGCGACCATGCCGATGGGGTTCGCCGAGAACGTACCCGAGTGCGGGAACAGATACCTCTTGGAGCTTGGATTGAGCACGTCCATGACATCGGCCCGTCCCGCAACGGCCCCGATGGGAAAGCCTCCGCCGATCATCTTGCCAAGGGCCGTCATATCGGGCTTGAGGTTGTAGCGGTCTTGCAATCCGCCGTATCCGGCGCGGAAGGTGATGACCTCGTCGAGCACGAGCAGCACGCCTCGCTGGGTGGTCCACTCGCGCAGCGCCTCGACAAACGCAGGATCGGCTGGGTTGAGCCCGACGCGGTGGGGCATCAGGTCAAGCACCACGCACGAGAGCTCGTCCGCGTGCTCTTCGAGCACGGCGATGGCGGCCTGAGCATCGTTGTACGGGAACACGACGACATCATCGATGGCCGACGCGGGCGTTCCCGCGACGAGCGGCACGCGTGCCGGTTGGTTCTGGCTGCCCCAGTTCTTGGGGCCGGGTGCCTGGCTGACCTCGACGTAGTCGTACGCGCCGTGGTACGCGCCCTCGGCCTTGGCGATCATCGGTCGGCCGGTGAACGCCCGTGCGGCCTTGATGGCGAGCATCAGCGCCTCGGTGCCCGAGTTGACAAAGCGGAGCTGCTCGAACGTATCGTTGCGGCTGAGCAGGTACTCGGCGTAAACGATCTCTGACTCGGTGCCCATGTTGAACGCGGTGCCCTTGACGAGTTGCTCTTGAACGGCACGCACCATGTCCGGATCGGCGTGGCCGTGGATCAGCGACGCCATGTTGTTCGCGAAGTCGAACCGGGTTACGCCTTCGACATCGGTGATCTGGCAGCCCGATCCGTGATCGACATACAGCGGGTGCGGGTCGCGCAGGGCGGCGTTTCGGCTCACGCCGCCGGGGAGGACTTTGAGCGCCCGCGCGTACAACTCGGCGGAGCGTGTGGTCTGCTGTGTGCTCACTTGGTGCTCCCGATCTTGGCGTTCGCTGGCATCAGCAGCGGGGCGCCGGTCGCTTGCTTGACGGTTTCCAGACCCACACCAGGCGCGAGCTCGACCAGTTGGAATCCGTTCGCGGTCACGTCAATAACCGCGAGATCGGTGTAGATACGATCGACAACGCCGAGGCCTGTAAGCGGGTAGGTGCAGGCCTCGACGAGTTTGGGCTCGCCGGTCTTGGTGCAGTGCTGGGTGATGACGTAGATCGACTTGACGCCCGCGACAAGGTCCATCGCGCCGCCCACCGCGGGGATGGCGTCGTCAGCGCCGGTGGACCAGTTAGCGAGATCACCGTTGTGCGCGACCTGCAATGCGCCGAGCACGCAAAGGTCGAGGTGACCGCCGCGGATCATGGCGAAGCTGTCGGCGTGATGGAAGAACGCAGCGCCGGGGTTGGCGGTGACCTGCCGCTTGCCAGCGTTGATCAGTTCGGGGTCGCCGCCGCCCGGCTCGGGGGATGGACCCATGCCGAGCAAGCCGTTCTCGGTGTGGTAGATCAGTTCCCGGCCAGCGGGCACAAATTTCGCCACGAGTTCGGGGATACCGATACCGAGGTTGACGTACGAGCCGTCGGCGATGTCCTGCGCCAGCCGCTGGGCCATCTGTTCGCGGGTCCACCCGATTGCTTCGGTGCTTGGAGTCTGCTGCGAAGTTTGCCGAGTCATGGGTACGTTACTCCCGCTGCAACCAACTGCGATTCGTGTGCTGGCTCGGGCACCTCGACGACGCGGCTTATGAAAATACCGGGCGTCACCACTGTCTCGGGGTCCATGGAGCCGGGTTCTACGACACGCTCGACCTGGATCACCGAGACGCTTGCAGCCATCGCCATGATGGGCGCAAAGTTGCGTGCGGTCTTGTTGAAAACGACGTTTCCGTGCGTGTCGGCCATGCGTCCTTTGATGAGTGCAAAGTCGGCCTTGAGCCCTCGCTCCATGATGTACGTCTTGCCATCAAACTCTCGCGATTCCTTGCCCTCGGCCAGCGGCGTGCCCACCGCAGCGGGCGTATAGAACGCGGGGATGCCCGCTCCCCCCGCACGGATGCGCTCGGCGAGCGTGCCCTGCGGCGTGAGTTCGAGCTTGATCTTGCCCGAGTGGTAGAGATCCGGGAACACCGTCGAGTTGGCTGTACGCGGGAACGAGCAGATGACCTTGGCCACCCGCTCTGCCTTGAGCAGCGCCGCGAGCCCGACTTCGCCCGAGCCGCAGTTGTTGCTGACGATCGTGAGGCCCTTGGCACCCTGATCGATGATCGCGTGGATGAGTTCGATGGGGCTGCCGGCCTCGCCGAAACCGCCGACCATGATGGTCGCTCCGTCGAATACATCGCGCACCGCCTCGGCGGGCGACGTGACTTGCTTGTTGATCATCGCGGCTCTCAGGTGGTGCCCGTCAGGCTCGGGTTGGTCACACGCGCGTAATCGAACAGCCCGGCCTCATCAAACAGCACGCGGTCCTCGTAGCCGTCGAACCAGACAGCATCTGGGTTGCGCCCGACGATGCAGACCTTGCCGCGTCTTGGGGCGCTGCCCGCGTTGCGGAGGATCTTGAAGATCACGACGCCGTTCTCGCTGCCCGCCAAACCCGGGATTGGCTCGTTGGTGACGGCGGCTACCTCGGTCTTGCCGCGATAGTGGGTGATCGAAAGCCGCGCGTGGTTCTCCACGCCCGACAGGCCTTTTTGCGACTCGTTGAGAATGTGCCAGGCCTTCTCGATCGGGATGTTGAACGCTTTGTACGCGACGATGTCACGCCCGCAGAAGAAGTAATGGTTCTCGGCGCCGACCCGCTTCATCTCCCGCTGCATCAGGCGCAGCGCATCGGGGTCGTCGTTGATGTCGCGGATGATCGGCGTCTGGTTTTCGACGGTGATCCAGCCTCGTGCGAGCAGGCCTCGCATGGCGGCTTCGGTATCGGGAACCCACTGGCAGATGTCGTTATCGCCTCGCACGTACTCGCCGTCGTCACCCTTGAGCAGGAACTCATCGGGATGCTCAAAGTGGACCATCATGTGCAAGCCGACCTGGGGGTACGCCTCGTGGAAGGCATCGAGCATCGCCAGGAACGTGTCGTTGAACCGCTTGGGGTAGAACGCCATTTCTTTGGTGCCGATGCGGATGGATTCGATGCCTGCCTCGGCGAGCGCCGCGAGCCACGCTGCGAGCTTCGAGTTGTTCAGAACCATCGGATCGCCGCCGGAGAGCAGAATCTCGCGGAGCTTTTCGCGTCCCGAGTCGGGGTGCCTGCCGCCGTTGGCCGCGACTTTCGCGTTGAAGCTTCGGATGTACGCGGTGATCTCGGGGATCTTGGCGAGGCCCTTCTTGGCGACCGTGCCGTCTTGGCGTGCGATTTCCTTGCGAGCGATCAGTTCCTCGCGGTAGCAGAATCGGCAGTGGGCCGAGCACGTCGAGACGACGTACATCAGGCCCATCTCGTACTTGTGCAGCAGGCCTTCGACCGGGCTGTAATCCATCTGGTTGCCCGGGTCTTCCGAGCCCGCTAGGTCGATGGTTTCGTCGGGGCTGGCTTTGACCAGGCGTTGGATGGGCTTGCTTTTTTTGGCGAGTTCGAAGAAGTGCCGCGTGATCTTGACGGGCATGCGTTTCTCAACGTCGCGGTCGCCGCCCTTAAGCCCGCCGAGTTGGACGAGTTCCTGCTGGCTGTAGAGGCCCTTCATGTCCTCGGGCACCTTGTCGCCAAAGAACGGCGCGAGCCCATTGATGATCTCGCGCTCGTACCGGCTGTCCTCGACTCGATCGAGGAACCGTTGTTCCAGTTCTGTGGGGGCGTAATCCTGTGGCATCAACGGGCTCCGAATGGGTCCAAAGGTTGGCGGGGACACGGGCTGTAACCGATTGTACACTCGGCTGTGCGTATTGCAACGCAATGAACATCGGAGCGTTTGGTTTGACGATTCAGGATCTCATCGCCTCGTCGGCTGACAAGCTGACCCCGACCGACCGCCGAATCGCGGGCGTGGTCCTAGAAGATCCGACCCTGCTGGCGTTTGGAACGGTTTCTGACCTTGCCGAGCGTGCCCGGACCAGCCGGCCCTCGATCGTCCGATTCGCAGCCAAGCTGGGCTTTCAGGGGTACACCGATCTCCAGAGTTGGGCCCGTGATGGCGTCTCACGCCAACTCTCCAGCCCGAGCCAGCGGATCCGTAGGCAGCCGGGCACAACAACCCCCATCCGCGAAGGCATCCTGCAATCGCTTCAATCGGCGTTTGCGGCCTTGGACGATGCCGCGCTCGATGCCCTCGCGGCCCCCATCGCGAGCGCTCCGAGCGTTTGGATCATCACGGGCGAGACCTCGATGGCCGGCGCCAGGGCGCTCCAGAGCGGCCTATCGATGGCAAGGCCCGGCGTGCATCTGGTCGACGAGCATTCGACGGGCAGAGACCTGAGCAGTGCAGGAGCGGGCGATGTCGCGGTGGTGTTCGACTTCGCCAGGTATCGCCGGCACTCGGTGACCGTCGCCAAGGCCCTGAGCGAACTCGGTGTGACGATCGTGGCGATCACCGATGGCCCGCTGTCGCCATTGGCGGCGCTCACCCCGATCTGGTGCGAGCTGAAAATCCCAGCGGTTGGGCCGTTCGACAGCTCCGTGCCCGTGGTGGCCGCAGCGGAACTGATCGTGGCCCGCGTGGTGGGCCTGCTGGGCGACTCGGCCCGCGAACGCATCGATAGGCTTGAGGCGCTCTGGCAGGCAACCGACACGTTCCTGCACTACAGCCCCCGTCCCAGCCGGGATTAGTCGTTCCTGGAGGCGGCTTCCGCAAGTTCTTCGTCGATGCCGGCCAGGCGTTCCTGTCCTCGCTTGTCGAGCAGGCTCACGACCACGGCGACACTACCCGAGACGACGAACGCAGGCAGCAGCACATCCAGCGCCCCGAGGTACGCGGTGCCCTCGTCCCAGCCGATGGCGTCGAGCAGTGGGGGGGCCGCGAACTTGAAGAAGGGCACAGAGACGAAGCCCGCGATCATCGCGCACTGGGCCGCCAGGCTCGTCAGCTTCGACCAGAACAGGCTCAGGATGACCACCGGGCAGAAGGTGGCCGCAATGCCCGACCAGCCGAAGATGATGATCCAGAACACGCCGTTGTCTTTGTCGTACGCCAGCAGCCCGAGCCCAATGAGGTACGCGACGATCGCCAGCCCCATCGTCACCCAGCCGCTGAGCTTGAGCAGACTGGCTCCGGGCATGTCTGGGCGGCGGGTCCGCTGCCAATAGTCGCGTACAGCGGCGCTCGACGCGACGACCAGCAGCGAATCGATGGTCGACATGATCGCGCTGAGCACCATCGCGATGAAGATGCCCGAGACGAACGCGGGCAAGAGCTCCTGCGACATGAAGGGCAGGATGTTGTCCTGGTCGCCCCCGATCTGCGTGCTGTCGTAGAGCGCCCGGCCGATCACGCCCGTGAGCACCGCGCCCGCGTCGGCGAGCAGGGTCCAGGTCAGTGCGACCGCAGCACCCTTGCGGATTTCTGACTCGTGACGGAGCGAGATAAACCTGACAAACACCTGAGGCGATCCCAAGAAGCCGATGCCGATCGCTGCGAACCCGACCACCGTTGCGATGGTCATGACAGACCAGCCCTGGCCCGCGGTCATCGATAGGTGCGACGGGCTGGTCTCGCGGAGCGAATCGATGATGTTTGTAACGCCCCCGGCTTCCAGCAGCCCGACGATCGGCAGCATCACAAGGCCGACAACCATCAGCGTGCCCTGGAACACGTCCGACCAGACCACGGCCACAAAGCCGCCCTTGGTGATGTAGAACAGCACCACGAGAAAGCCAACCGTTGCGCCCAGGTAGTGGTCCCAGGCGAGAAAGGCGTTGAACGCCTTGCCCGTCGCGAATACTTGTGAGCCCGCGTAGATCGGCACGAAGACCAGCAGAGCGCCCGCCGCGAGCAGCCTGAGCCGGTGGCCCGTGTCGCGGAACCTCGATTCGAGGTAGTCGGGCATGGTGATCGAGTCGTAACGGTTGGTTAGGCGTTTGAACCGTTTGGCCATCAACAGCCAGGCCCCGCCCACGCCCAGCAGTTCGCCCGCGACCACCCAGAACGACTGCACGCCGAGGGCAAAGCCCGTGCCCGTCAGCCCGATCAGCAGCCACGCGGACTCGCCCGTGGCCCGGGCAGAGAACGCGACACTGAGAAAGCCCATGTTCTTGCCGCCCGCGAAGAAGTCGCGGATCGAGTGCATCCGCTTGGATGCGGCCCATCCGATGACCAGCAGGATGGAGCAGTAGATTACGACGGCGGCGAGTTTGAGCAGGCTTTCGGTATCGATGGCGGTGTTCTCCCTGTGTTGGGTGCGGAGCGAATCGGCCGCGCCGAGCATACCACGCTGCGAGTTTGGCTGTCTGGCCGAGCCGCAGACAGTCTGGTTATGCTGGCAATCAGCAGAACTGAATACCCGCCCACCTGAGATGGAGGCCGCCATGCCGGAAGTACAAGCGCCGTTCAACTTGATGCGATGGATCGATGAGCACCGCGACGAGTTCAAGCCGCCTGTGATGAACAAGCAATTCTACAAAGGCGCGGACGATGTGATTGTGTTCGTCTCGGTCGGGCCGAACAACCGCAACGACTACCATGTGAACCCGACCGAGGAGCTGTTCTACCAGCTCGAGGGGGATGTGGCGGTGCGCATTCGGCCGCCCGATGGTGCGCCGCCTCGGCATGTGGTGATCCGCGAGGGCGAGATGTGGCTGTGCCCGCGCATGGTCCCGCATCGGCCCCAGCGGCCTGCGGGCACGGTGGGGCTGATCGTCGAGTTCCCGCGAGTGGTCGAGGGCAAGGCCTACGACGACGGTCTGAGGTGGTACTGCGAAGCATGCGACACGCTCGTACACGAGGCGAGCTTTCGGCTCGCGCACATCGATGAAGACCTGCACCGCGTGATGGACGCCTTCTGGGGCGGGCCGGCCAGCGGGCGGACGTGTCCCAAGTGCAAGACCGTGATCGAGCGAGCCGGTGAGTTCGATCTGGCCAGCGCCACCAGCTAGCCGGGCAAAGACCGGGTAAAGGTAGAGGCCGCTCCATGTACAAGATCGACATTCACACCCACATCCTGCCGCCCGGCTGGCCTGACCTTCGCTCGAAGTACGGTCCGGGCCGATTCGTGGATTTTCAGGCCATTACCGATGGCACGGGCTGCACCTGCGGCGCGCACCTGTCGATCGAGGGCAACCACTTCAGAACCATTGAGCCCAACTGCTTTGATGCGGCGGCCCGGCTGAGCGACATGGACGACACGGGCGTCCATGTGCAGGTGCTCAGCACGGTGCCCGTGATGTTCAGCTACTGGGCCAAGCCCGAGCACACGCTGGATCTGGCGCGGATGCTCAACGACCACATCGCCGAGCTTTGTCGCGCGCACCCGAGACGGTTCGTAGGTCTGGGGACGGTGCCGATGCAGGACCCCGAACTCGCAGCACGCGAGCTCGAACGCTGCGTCAACGAACTGGGGCTCAAGGGTGTGCAGATCGGTTCGCATGTGGAAATGCCCGATGGGGCAGACTGGAACCTGTCCGAGCCGGCGTTGTTTCCGTTCTTTCAGGCGTGCAATGCGAACAACGCCGCGGTGTTCGTGCACCCCTGGGACATGATGGGCGAGCGGCAGATGGGTAAGTACTGGCTGCCGTGGCTCGTGGGCATGCCCGCCGAGACCGCCCGAGCGATTTGCTCGATGATTTTCGGCGGCGTGTTCGATCGGTTGCCGCAGCTCCGCGTGTGCTTTGCGCACGGCGGGGGTTCGTTTCCCTACACCATCGGCCGAATCGAGCACGGGTACGCGTGCAGGCCCGACCTGGTCGCGGTCGACGGCTCGAGCAACCCGTGGTCGTACCTGGCCGACCACGACAAGCCGGCGCGGTTCTACGTCGATGCCTTGGTCCATTCTCGCAACGCGCTGCGGTACCTGATCTCGATGATGGACGATCGGCGAATCTGCATGGGCTCGGACTACCCGTTCCCATTGGGCGAGGCAAGGCCCGGAGCGATGATCGATTCGATGTACGACCTGACTTTCCGCACCAAGCAACGACTGCTCGCACAGAACGCGCTGGAGTTCCTGGGCATACCCGCTGAGGATATGGGCATGACGGACATCGCACAGTCTCCTTATGCGGCTCAGTCGGCCAGGCCCGTGCGTGCGACCGATCCGCAGCGATAGAATGCTTCCATGAGAGCATCACCTGTTGACGCGAGCCGAGACCGCGCCGTCGCAATGGATCAGGCGGACCCGCTTGGCGAGCTGCGCAGCCGGTTCAATATACCGATGCGCGATGGCCGGGAGGTCGTCTACCTGACGGGCAACTCGCTCGGCTGCCAACCCAAGCAGGTGCGCCAAGATATTGAGCGAGAGCTGGCAGATTGGGCCCAGCTTGGCGTGCTCGGGCACGAGCAGGCGCGCGATCCTTGGTTCTCGTACCACGAGCAGTTTCGCGAGCCGTTGGCGGCGCTCGTCGGTGCCAAGCCAAGCGAAGTCGTCGCGATGAACACGCTGACGGTCAACTTGCACCTGCTGATGGTGAGCTTCTATCGGCCCACGCCCGACCGCTACAAAATCATGATCGAAGACAGCGCGTTCCCGTCCGACTCGTACGCCGTTGCAAGCCAGGCTCGGTTCCACGGGTTCGATGCTGGCGACGCGGTGATTCGCCTCAAGCCGCGCGCGGGCGAGCACACGCTGCGGACCGAGGACATCGAGGCCGCGATCGAGCGCGGCGGCAAGCAGATAGCCCTCGTGATGCTGGGCGGCGTGAACTACCTGACCGGGCAGTTCTTCGAGATGGAGCGGATCACCGCGTGCGCGCGCCAGCAGGGATGCGTGGTCGGGTGGGACCTCGCTCACGCAGCGGGCAGCGTGCCGATGCGGCTGCACGAGTGGGGTGTCGATTTCGCAGCGTGGTGCAGCTACAAGTACCTCAACGCTGGACCGGGCGCTGTCGCGGGAGCGTTCGTCCACGAGCGCCACGCGAGCGCTGACATTCCGAGATTTGAGGGATGGTGGGGCAACGATCCGGCGGAGAGGTTCGCAATGGGACGCGAGTTCGTGCCCAAGCCGGACGCCGACGCTTGGCAGCTCTCCAACCCGCCGATTCTGTCGATGACGCCGCTCAAAAGCTCGCTTGCGATATTTCAAGAGGTTGGCATCGAGGCGCTACGCGCCAAGTCGCTCGCGCTCACCGGCTACATGGAAGAACTGCTGGACGAGCGCTGCGGCAGTCGCGTGCAGGTGGTATCGCCAGCTGACCCCGCGCAGCGCGGCGGGCATCTGTCGCTCGTTGTGGATGGCGCGGATCGAACGCTGCTGAGCAAGCTGATGGAGGCGGACGTCGTCGTCGACTTCCGCGAGCCCAACGTCATCCGTGCGGCGCCGGCTCCGTCGTACGTAACCTTCCATGACGTGTGGCGGTTTGTCGATGTGCTCGCGGGCCTCTTGGAGCGTGCTTGATGGCTGGCGAACGAATCGTGATCGTCGGCGGTGGTCTTGCGGGCGGGCTGCTCGCGTGCATGCTCGGTCGCAAGGGGTACCGCGTGACGCTCTACGAGCGACGACCGGACCCCCGGCAAGCGGGGTTCATCGGCGGTCGGTCGATCAACCTGGCGCTCTCGTGTCGCGGCATCACTGCCTTAGAACGCGTTGGCCTTGCGGGCGAGGTACTACGCGATGCCATCCCCATGCCCGGCCGGATGATGCACGATCCCGCTGGCAGGCTAACGTTCCAGCCCTACAGCAAGGACGCGAGCGACGCGATCAACTCCGTGTCGCGCGGGCAGCTCAACATCACGTTGCTTAACGCGGCCGAGGCAAGCGGCGCCGAGATCATCTTTGGTCAGCGGTGCGTCGATGCGGACCTCGATGCGCCCGCTGCTGAGCTGCGTGATGAGAGCACGGGCGCAACCCGCCGGGTCGAGTGCGACGTGCTCGTGGGCTCCGACGGCGCTTTCTCCGCTGTTCGCAGCAAGATGCAGCGGACCGACCGCTTCGACTACAGCCAGACGTACCTCGGTCATGGCTACAAGGAACTCAGGATCCCGCCCGCCAGCGAATGCGGCATCGATCCTGCACGATTCAACGGCTTTGCGATGGACCCCAGCGCGTTGCACATCTGGCCGCGCGGCGGGTTCATGATGATCGCGCTGCCCAACGCGGACCGCAGCTTCACATGCACGCTTTTTTGGCCCTTCGATGGCGAGGCAAGCTTCGCTGCGGTCTCGAAGCGAGCAGACGTGCTGCCGTTCTTCCACGAGCACTTTGCCGACGCGGTGCCGCTGATGCCGACGCTCGTTGAGGACTACCTGGCGCACGCACCTTCGTCGCTGGCGACAATCCGCTGTGCGCCTTGGAATGTTGCGGGGCGCGTTGTACTGATCGGCGATGCATCGCACGCCATCGTGCCGTTCTACGGGCAGGGCATCAACGCCGGCTTCGAGGACTGCCGGGTGTTTGATGCGTTGCTCGATCAACACGCGGGCGGCTTCGATGCGTTGCTGCCCGCGTTCTCGGCGTCTCGCAAGCCTCATGCCGACGCGATAGCCGATTTGGCGATCGAGAACTTCGAGGTGATGCGCGACAAGGTAGCCGATGCAGCGTTTCTGGCGCGCAAGCGCGTCGAGCAGGTAATGCACAGCATCGATGCCGAGCGGTACACGCCGCTCTACAACCTCATCAGCTTCTCCAACACTCCATATGCCGAGGCTCGCGAGCGGGGCAACCGAGTGATCGAGTTGGCTGAGAAGTTGGTGAGGCAGATTGGCGTGAGTCAGTCGCACGAATTGAGTGAGCCGGTGCTCGCCGAGCGATTGCGATCGATGCTGGCGGAACAGCCATGATTTACGACATCTCGCCGGCCATCACGCCAGACATAGCCGTCTTTCCGGGCGACACGCCGCTGCGGCGCGAGGTGCTCTGCAACATGGCCAAGGGCGATGCGATCACGCTTTCAACAATCCACGCGACATGCCACCTCGGTGCGCACGCGGACGGCCCGAACCACTACGGGGTTGATGCCCGTTCGATCGATCAGCAGCCGCTTGATCGGTACCTGGGCCGGTGCCGGGTGATCGAGACGACGGTTTCGCGTGGCGAACGGGTCGCGCTCAAGCATCTCACTTCCGCACTGTCAACAGAGCGAATCCTGTTCAAAACAGGAACGTGGCCTGATCCGACCGTGTTCAACCCGGATTTCGCGGGGCTCAGCGTCGAACTCGTCGAGGCGTTGGCGGCTGCGGGCGCAAAGACCGTTGGCATCGACACGCCGAGCGTCGATACCGCCGACTCGAAAGACCTGCCCGCGCACCGCGCGATCCTCCGTCACGACATCGCGATTCTGGAGTACCTCGATCTTTCTCATGTGCCCGCGGGGGTGTACGAGCTGATCGCCCTGCCGCTCAAACTGGTCGGGTTCGATGCCAGCCCTGTGCGTGCGGTGCTGCGGACGCTGGACTAATTGCGGGCGATCGCGACGACCTTGAGCTCTACGGCGATCGGTGCATCGCCGCCTTGCGGGAGCCTTGAAATCTCGATCGTGGTGCGCGATGGGTTTGGGTTGCCATCGCCCGCGAAGTACTCGGCGTAGACACGGTTGTACGTCGCAAAGTCTCGCGGCATGTCGGTCAAGAACGCGAGCACATCCACGATGTCGCCCCACGAACTGCCCGCGTCTTCGATCACGGCTCGCACGTTCTCGAAGCAAGCCCTGCACTGCACTTCGATGTCGTAATCGATCATCTTGCCGTCGGCATTCAGCGTCACGCCCGGGATGCGCTTTGAGCCACGGCTGCGCGGACCAACGCCCGACAGAAACAACAGCCCGCCAGCCTTGCGAGCGTGCGGGTAAGCACCGACCGGCTCGGGCGCTCGGCTGCTCTCGATTGGCTCTTCGTTCACGGCTGGTCTCCAAGCTTGACGCACACGTTGGTTGGTTCAGTGAAGAAACGGAGTGCGTCTTTGCCGCCCTCGCGGCCCACGCCCGACTGCTTCGCCCCGCCAAAGGGTGTGCGGAGGTCGCGCAGCATCCAGCAATTGATCCAGACAAGGCCCGCGTCGAGCATCGCGGCCGTCTTGTGCGCACGCGTGATATCCCGCGTCCAAACCATCGCGGCCAGGCCGTAGGGCGTCGAGTTCGCTATCGATACTGCTTCGTCATCGGAGTCGAAAGGCGTGACAGTGACGACCGGTCCGAAGATTTCTTCTTGTTGCACAGGGCATTCGGGCGCGAGCCCGGCGATGACTGTGGGGGGGTAGAAGGCGCCCGTCTTGCAGCGTCCAGCGATTTCGATTCGAGCGCCGCCGCAGAGGACCGTGCCGCCCGCTTGCTTGGCCTGTTCCACCGCGGCCTCGACCTTGCGAAGGTGCGGTTCGGAGGTAAGCGAGCCAAACTGCGTGGACTCATCGCTCGGGTCGCCGGGCGTCAACTTCGTAGCGAGCGCAACGAGGCGTTCGATGAACTCGTCATGCATGCTCCGCTCGACGAGCAGTCGTGAGCCGCACAGGCAGATCTGCCCCTGATTTGTGAAGGCAGCGGCGGCGGCGGTCGGGATGGCTTGTTCGAGATCGGCATCCGCGAAGATGATGTTGGGGTTCTTGCCGCCGAGTTCAAGGCTGACTCGCTTGAGGCGTTCGCCTGCGGTGGCTGCGATCCAGCTCCCGACACGCGTCGAACCCGTGAAAGAGATCGTCGGCACGTTCGGGTGCTCGACCAGTGCTGCGCCAGCCTGTGCACCGTCGCCGTGGACAATGTTGATGATGCCCGGCGGCAAGCCTGCCTCCACAACAAGCTCACCCAGCAGGTGCGCTGTCATCGGGGTGACCTCCGACGGCTTGGCGACGCATGTATTGCCCGTCGCGATCGCAGGGGCAATCTTCCACGTGAGCAGGTAGAGCGGCAGGTTCCACGGCGCGATGAGCCCTGCTACGCCGCGCGGTTTGCGCAACGTGTAGTTCAGCGCCCGCCCGTCGGTGTGGTGCGCGTCGCTCGAGTCGTGCAGAATCGCGGTCGCAAAGAACCGGAAGTTGGCCGCAGCCCGCGGAATGTCGACCCTCCTCGCAAGCGAGATGGGCTTGCCGGTATCGACCGATTCTGCCCTCGCCAGACGCTCGCAATCACGATCGATCAGGTCGGCAAGCCGAAGCATGAGCCTTGATCGTTCGCTGGCAGGAGTCGCGGCCCAGGCGGGGAACGCTCGCGCTGCGGCTGTAACCGCAAGGTCGATGTCGCGAGCGTCTGACGCCGGGGCCTGCGCGTAGACCATGCCCGTGGCGGGTTCGTAGACATCGATCCACTCGCCCGCAAGGGGTCCAACAAACGCGCCGTCGATGGAGTTGGCTAGGCGTTGCAAGTGTTGAGTCTATAGCGTGGGCAGCCGGCCGCCGTCAACAGGAAGGTTGATCCCGTTTATGTACCCGGCCATCGGCGATGCCAGGAACGCCACGGCTGCAGCGATCTCCTCGGGTCTACCAAGGCGACCAGCAGGGATTGACGCGATCGCGGTATCGGTGATTTCGTCGACAGCCTGGCCCATCTTGCTCGCCTTCGCCACGAACAACTGGTTCAGCCGAGCGGTGTTGGTGAATCCCGGCAGCACGTTGTTGACCGTGATGCCGTGCGGCCCGAGTTCGGTGGCCAGCGTCTTGGCCCAACTTGCCACCGCGCCTCGGATCGTGTTCGAGACGCCGAGCCCTGGTATCGGCGCCTTGACGCTGGTCGAGATGATGTTGATCACCCGGCCATACCCCGCAGACCGAAATCCGGGCAACAGCGCTTGAACGAGCGTCTGGTTGTTGATGAGATGCGCACGGAATGCCGTGATGAACGCCTCGGGCTCGGCATCTGCGATCGGCCCGCCCGGCGGACCGCCCGTGTTGTTAACGAGAATTCGGTACGGCCGGTCGGGATCGACCTGCCTCTGAACCGTTGAACGAACGGCCTCAGTATCCGTGAAATCGGCTGCGATTGTGTCGTGGTTCTGGCCGTGCTCACAGCGGAGCCCACCCAGCACCTCGGCGAGCTTGGGCTGGTTGCGCGCGAAGAGGGTGACCTCAGCCCCTTGCTCGGCGAGCAACTCGGCGGTTGCTCGGCCTATGCCCTGGGTGGAGCCACAAACCAGAGCACGTAGTCCTCGGAGCGAGTCGTTCATGAGGCGAGTGTAAGCCGGACCAGCTTGCAGGAAAGGCCGATTTACACGCTGTCGAAGTGGTTCTGAGACCTCTCAGTGCGGGGTGCTGAGCTGACTACAGTTTCTCGCCAGTAAATGGAATCCGATAGCTTGCTATCGCCGATCAGTGTACTATGGCGATGATGCATAGGATCGCAGTCATCCTGATCGCGGTTTCGGTTGCAGCCATGTCGCTGCAGCCAGCGATCGTTGCTTCATTCTGCGAATGCTCAAATCAGTCCATGTCCATGCCAACGGTGGGGGCGATCGACCAAGTCGAGCCCGTATGCTGCAGCACGGATGAGAGTTCGCAAAGGGCTCCCACCCCTGATGACGACGATCAGCCTTGTGATGGCAGCGAGTGTCCGATGGCCTGTTGCACGCTGGCCAAGACGCTGGCAACACCGGCAGTTCAGACGGCTTGCGTGCCGGTTCTCCCGACCCTGGCACGCGGCTGCATGGCGGCGGACAACTCGGCGGGCTCTGCTCACCTTGAAAGACTCCAACGACCCCCGAGACCCGTGACCACTGCTTGATAGGAGCGGTGCGCGCTTATCGCGCTTGGTTCATTTGGTCATGCGGGTGCGGTCATGCAGGTTTGACGCTGCAGGCTTGGTCTTCGAGGTGCTCCCATGGAAATTCGATCGGTTGATTTACAATCGCGTGTGTGGAGTCCGCGGCACCGGCTGGTGCCTGTTGTGGTGCCCACGGTCGTGATAACCGCGATTGCCTGCGTGCTCGGGTGGAGCATGTGGCCCTTGCTCATGCCTGCAAGAGAGGTAGATGTCGTGCAGGCGGTGTTTGACCGCTCTGCGGACTCGCAGCCAGAGCAGAACACACTCGGAGTGGTTCGCAACACACCGACGGTACAAGCGCCGGGCTGGCTCGAAGCCGAGCCTTTTATCACGGCATGCACAGCGCTGGCCGACGGTGTCGTCGAGAGCATCGACGTGTTGGAAGGCGACTACGTCGAAGCCGGGCGGGTGGTGGCTCGGCTGGTCGCGGAGGACTCGCAGCTACGCCTTGCGCGTGCTCAGGCACAGTTTGCCGATGCAGTGGCGATGTTGGCTTTGGCGAACGCTGAACAGACTTCGGCCCGTGCGCACTGGCAGGACCCGGTGGAGTTGGAGCGGGCCGTCGAGTCAGGCGAGGCGATGGTGGCCGAGGTTGATGCGGAACTGGCGCAGTTGCCATCGCTGATCGCAGCATCCCGTGCGGTGCTCACGCGGCTGGACGAAGAGGCCAAGCGTGTCCGCCGATCGACGCAGCAGGGTGCGACCAACGAGCTAGAGTTGATTACTGCTGAGCAGTTGTACCTTGGTCAGCTTGCGGAAGTCGCGGCCCTTGAAGCTCGCGAGCCCATTCTGAACGCGAGGCTGAGGCGCGCTCAGGCCGACCTACGGGCAGCACAGCGCGATCTGGACCTGCGCATCGCCGATCGCTTGCGGGTTGACGCTGCGGACGCGGGTGTTGCGCGCGGCAAGGCGGCGCTTGAGAGAGTCCGTGCAGCGAATGACGAGGCCACGCTCGAACTCGATCGAATGGTTATCCGGGCGCCGATCTCGGGGTACGTGCAGCGTCGGCTCAAAATGCCAGGCGACAAGGTCGTCCGCATGATGGACTCCGAGCACTCGGCGCACATCGTCCATCTGTATGACCCGAAGCGGTTGCAGGTTCGGGTCGATGTCCCGCTCGCCGATGCGTCAAACGTCTACGTCGGCCAGCCCTGCGATGTCGTGGTAGAGGTGCTACCCGACCGAACGTTCCGTGGCGAGGTGCTGCGGATCACGCACGAGGCCGACCTTCAGAAGAACACGCTGCAGGTGAAGGTGAAGGTGATGGACCCCGATCCGATTCTGAGACCCGAGATGCTTACGCGGGTGAAGTTCCTGCCAAGCGGTTCGGGCGCTGATGCAGAGGAGACCGGCAAACGAGGGCGGCAGGCTTCTCGCGTGTTGGTGCCCGCGGGCGCGGTATTGGACCCCGAGTCTTTGCCGACAGTTTGGACCGTGACCGACCGGCGCAACGGGCGCGGCGTACTCACCAAGCGATCGGTAAGCATCATGGGCGAGCAGGGCGATTGGCTGACGATCGAGGGTGACGTGCAGCCCGGAGCTTTGCTGGCTGTGGGACTCGATGAACCCAGCGAGGGCGAGCGCGTCGTGGTGCGTGCAGATCGCAGCGGGGAGGGTGCGACGTGGCGATGATCGAATGCCGTAATCTGACCCGCGAGTATCGCAAGGGAGAGACCGCCATCAGGCCTCTCGATGGGCTCGATCTGGACGTACCGGCGGGTGATTTTCTCGCGCTGATGGGTCCGAGCGGCAGCGGCAAGACCACGCTGCTCAACCTCATCGCGGGGATTGACTCGCCCACCGGCGGTACGCTCACGATCGAGGGCGTTGATATAGGGTCACTGAGTCGGAACAAGCTCGCGGCGTGGCGATCGGGGCACGTCGGTTACGTGTTCCAGCTCTACAACCTCGTGCCCGTGCTCACCGCGTACGAGAACGTCGAGTTGCCGTTGCTGCTGCACAAGCTGAGCCGAAGCGATCGGCACAGCATGGTGCAGTCCGCGCTTGAGCGGGTGGGTATTGCCGACCGTGCTGATCACTTCCCGCGCCAGCTCTCGGGCGGCCAGGAGCAGCGGGTGGCGATCGCCCGCGCCATCGTGACCGACCCGGCGATCCTCGTTGCCGACGAGCCGACGGGCGATCTTGATAAGGCATCCGCTCACGCGGTCATGTCGCTGCTTCAAGGGCTGAACCGGGATACGGGCAAGACCGTCATCATGGTGACGCACGACCCCAAGACCACCGAGTACGCCAAACGCACGCTGCACCTGGATAAAGGCCAGCTTGTTCATGTTGCTACGAATCTAACAGAGGAGATCGCCTGATGAGTCTGCTGCGATACGCCCCCTATGTGTTCAAGCAAGTGGTTCGACACCGGGTCCGCTCGCTGCTCACGGTCGCTGGCATCGGCATCGCCATGTTCCTGTTCACGGCTGTACAGGCCATGAACCGAGGCGTGACAGCGGCGACCACCGCTACCGCGAACGACACCACGCTGGTCGTGTATAGGGAAGACCGGTACTGCCCAGCGACGAGCCAGTTGCCGCAGGACTACCAGCGGCGGATCGAGGCCGTCGATGGCGTAGTGAGCGTGACACCGATGAAGATCGTTGTGTCCAACTGCCGAACGAGCCTGGATGTCGTCACGTTCCGTGGCGTGCCCAAGGCGCAGTTCCTCACAGATCGAGAAGGCAAGATCGAGATCATTGAAGGATCAGCCGAAGCGTGGATGAGCCGAACCGATGCGGCGCTGCTGGGCGAGACACTCGCTGGCCGGCGCGGGCTTCGTCCGGGCATGACGTTCGACGCGGCGGGAATCACCGCGTACGTCGCGGGGGTTGTCCGGTCCGACGATCTGCAGGACCACAACGTTGCGTACACGGCTTTGGAGTTCGTTCAACTCGCGGGCCGAGATCAACTCGGGGTCGTTACGCAGTTCAATGTGCGAGTCACGGACGCTTCGATGCTCGATCGGGTAGCACGCGAGATCGATGAGCAGTTCAGTTATGCCCAGGAGCCGACGGCGACGTTCACCGAGAAATCATTCATTGGGCGTGTGGCCGATGACATCATCGAACTCGTCGGGTTCGCTCGGTGGCTCGGGCTTGGCTGCCTGGCTGCGGTACTCGCGCTGGTGGCCAACTCGATCATCCTCGGCGTGCAGAGCCGGGTCGCGGAGCACGCCGTGCTCCAGACCCTGGGTTACACGGGTCGACTGGTGGCGGTGCTCATCGTCGCCGAGGGCGTGCTGCTCGCGGTTATTGGCGGGGCGGTTGGCGCCGCAGCAGCGGTGGGGGTGGCCCGGCTAGGCGACTTCGCGCTCTCGGTTGAGGGCACCTCGATTCCGATTGTGGCCAGCGCGGGGCTGCTCGCGACGGGTCTTGTGGTGTGCAGCGTCATCGGCGTGCTCGCGGGGCTTGTGCCCGCGTGGCAGGCTTCACGCCGCGAGATTGCTGCGTGCTTCAGAGCAGCCTGAGAATCGGCACAGGAAACGCTATGCGTCAGCTTCCATTCCATTACGCGCTGCGGAACCTCGGCAGGAGCGGTGTGCGCCTCGCGGCTTCACTCATCGGCTCATCGCTGGTGGTCCTGTTGATTCTCGCTTCGGGCGGCTTCGTGCGCGGCATGCAACTCACGCTCACCCAAGACGCGGGCCTCCACCAGAACGTGATGATCCTCGGTACGGGAAGCGAGGAGGGCGTCGAGCGGTCACAGATCAGCGCATCGGTCGAGGGCATCGCCGCTGCGAGTATCCCGGGGCTCAAAGAGCAGGCCGGGGTGATCTACGCGTCGCCCGAGATCCACGCGGCACTGCCGGTGCGAGAACGCGCCGACACCGAGGCTGAGCTAGCAGCGGTCATGCGCGGTGTACGGCCCGTCGCGTTGCTCGTTCATCCCGAGGTCGAGATAGTCGAGGGCAGGCCTCCAGAGGCGGGACGCGACGAGCTCATGGTGGGCTCGCTCGCTGCCACGCGGCTCGGGGTTCCAGAAGACCGACTTACGCTGGGCAACACGCTGCACTTTGACGACCGGGACTGGACGATCGTTGGACGGTTCAGCGCCCCTAACACGGTCATGAACGCAGAGATTTGGCTGCCGCTGACCGATTTGCAGATCGCGACCAACCGCGAGGCTTCCGTGTCATGCGTGATCGTGACGCTTGACTCTGCCACGTTCGCCGATGCCGATCTGTTCGCCAAGAGCAGGCTCGATCTTGAGATTACCTCGATCCGCGAGAGTGATTACTACGCATCCATCGCGGCGTTCTACGCGCCGATCCGGTTCATGGTCATCGTGACCGCGGTGTTGATCGCCTCGGGCGGTATTCTCGGCGGGCTCAACACCATGTACGCGGCCTTCGCGGCGCGCGTCAGAGAAGTCGGCATGCTCCAGTCGCTCGGATTCACACGCATGGCCATCGTCGCGAATCTGGCTGAGGAATCCGTCTTTGCCGCTGCGTGCGGCGCGCTCATCGGGGCCGTGCTCGGTTTGCTGCTGCTCGACGGGCTCGCGGTACGCTTCTCGATGGGAGCGTTCGCGTTGACCATCGATGCACTTGTTCTGCTCGTCGGCGTTCTCGGTGGGCTTGCCATTGGTTTTATTGGGGCTATACCACCGGCCGTTCGCTGTCTGCGCCTCCCAATCACGGAGGCATTGAAGTCGTTCTGATAAGTCATCCAACTGCGAAGGAAGAGTCACCATGTCACGATCCATCATCGTTCCGCTGTTCGCGCTCGCCACGTCCGTTCTGATGCTTGCCTCGTGCGGCGAGGAGGCCGAAAAGTCGCAAGCCACGCCCCCGTGGGTGCTGACCTCTGCGCCCACCGATGCGCAGGGCATCGCCGAGGCCAAGGCGGTTGCGAAGGAGGGCGACCGGGTCGTGCTTCGCGGCATTATTGGTGGCAGGAAAGCACCCATCACCGAGGACAGCCCAGTGTTCATGCTGGTGGACTCTGGTTTGTACAACCAATGCACTGTAGAACCAGGGCACTGTGCCACACCCTGGGATTACTGCTGTGAATCGCCGGAGATCATCACTGAGAACTCGGCGACGGTCCAACTCGTCGGCGCGGCGGGCGAACCGATCACGGCCAGCCCGACCACCCAGGGCTTTGCAGCGCTCGACGAGGTCATCGTCGTTGGAATAGTCGGGCCGCGCCCCAATGAACAAGTCCTGACTGTCCGTGCGACGGGTCTGTACCGCGTTGGAGACTGACCAGTTTCGATGCTCGACGAGATATCGTTGCTTGTAGACCCGGCAAACACTCGAACACAGGCGACGCGATCTAGATGAAACGTTGGGTGATCCCTGATTAGGTCGAACAGTCTCTCGGCGGCCATTGCGAGATTAGCGTGGGTGTCCGGGATCGTATGGGGTGCCTGCTTTGTCCAGTACGAAAGGGCGATTTAGGCCGTAAACCTCATGTGGGGCGTGCCCTGCCGATGTCCAACAGCGAGGCCCTGGAATTGAAGGTCTGGGAGCGACACCGACGACACTGCCACGCTCGTGTGGTTGCGTCATCTCCACATGCTGTGACAGTAGTAGAGACGACAGCAGGTTCGGAAAGCACTCCCGACTCAGATTTGCAGAGGCTGATGGCTACCTAGCTGGCGCTGCCGCGCGCAGTCACAGCGTGAATGGGTGTTAATACAGTCGGTGCCTACACGGATAGATAGGACATCAACACAATGCATTTTTGTGCGGCGATGCTCAGCCCATTGAGTATACAGTCACGCTCTCCGCAGCGAAAGCAGCTGGCGCGGGATTCGCAGGGTGAACGGTTATCCTGCGATGAAGGCAAGACAACACCGAGATGACCAGCCCCTCACTTCAAGCCATCGGATGGAACCCGTTCTTCGAGGAGCAGCTCGCGCCCTCGGAGACGGGGTCGGTCGTGATCGCCCGCGTGTCAGCGCACCACGGCACGCAGGTGGCGCTATACGGCGGGGACGGCGAGTTCCGCATCCCCGTGCAGAACGCTGAGGCCGCGGGCAAGGTCACGGTGGGGGACTGGCTCGTTCTCAACGCGGGTGACCACCGTGCTGTAAGAATCCTCGAACGCAAGTCGCTGTTGTCGCGGAAGGCTGCCGGAGAGGAAGCCAAGTCGCAGATGCTCGTGGCCAATGTTGATACGGTCTTCATTGTGAGTTCGTGCAATGAGGACTTCAATCTGTCTCGCATCGAGCGGTACTTGGCGATGGCCCTGCAAGCGGGCGTTACGCCCGTGGTCGTGCTGACCAAGGCCGACCTCTGCGACGATCCGGATTCACTGGTCCAAAAGGCCCAGATGCTTCATCCCGGACTGGCTGTTGTTGTGTTGGATGCACGCAGCGTAGAACAGGTGAGCGCTTTGAACGCGTGGTGTGGACCCGGGCAGTCGGTGGCATTGCTCGGCTCTTCGGGCGTAGGCAAGTCAACGCTGGCCAACACACTCGGCGCCGACGGGCTCGCGACGGGGGGGATCCGCGAGAATGACGCCAAGGGCCGGCACACCACAACGTCTCGGTCGCTGCACCTGCTCCCGGCAGGAGGCGTGCTCGTCGACAACCCGGGCGTGCGAGAGCTTCAACTGCCCGGGGGCGAAGAGGGCGTGTCGGACCTCTTTGAAGACGTTGTGAGCATCATCGAGGCGTGCAGGTTCAGCGATTGCAAGCACGATGGGGAGCCGGGGTGTGCCGTGCGTGCCGCTCTCGAATCGGGCGAGCTCGACGAACGTCGATTCGCCAGCTTTCAGAAGCTCCAGTCGGAACAGGCTCGCAACGCCGCGACGCTGGCTCAACGGCGCGAGCGCGAACGCAAGCGAACCAGTGTGCAGAAGGCAGCCGTCTCAAGGAAACGAGGGCGGCGTGAGGACGGAATGTGACCGCGCAAGCATCTGCGTCTTTAATCACCGCAGACAGCCCGGGCACCTTGGGTGCGGCTTGGATATCGTACCCGGCCCGCCTCGATTCCCTGCTCTGAACACCCGCACTTCTTCGGAGCGTTGCTCGCCGGTATGTCCACACTTCTGACTGCTCGAAACCTGACGAAGGTGTACCCCTCGAAAGCGCTCTTCGAGGGCGTGTCGGTCCACGTCGAGGATGGCGAGCGCATCGGGCTCATCGGTCCCAACGGGAGCGGCAAGACCACGCTGATGAAGATCCTCGCGGGCGTGCTCTCGCCCGATGCGGGAGAGGTCGTGTGGAAGCGTGGCTTGCGCGCAGCGTACGTCGATCAGGACGACCGGTTTGCGGATGGCGCGACGCCGTTCTCCGTGGTCCGAGCGGGCCTGGATGACGACGACGAGGATGGCATGGACGCGTCGACCCGCGCGTCGATCGCACTTTCCAAGTTAGGGTATGTCGATCTTCAGCAAGCTGTGGCGACTCTTTCGGGTGGGTGGCGCAAGCGGCTCTCTCTGGCCAAGGCGCTTGCTCGCGATCCCCAGGTGCTCATGCTCGACGAGCCGACCAACCACCTCGATTTGGAAGGGGTGCTGTGGCTCGAGAGGTTCGTGCAGCAAGCGTCGATCGCGATGATATTTGTGACCCATGACCGGCGATTTCTCGAGAACACAGCAACTCGCATCATCGAGCTCTCGGCCGCCTACCCGGGCGGGTCCTTCGAGGCCGAGGGGAACTACAGCGAGTTCGTCAGGCGCAAGGCGGCCTACCTCGAAGCCCAGCACGCGGCCCAGTCGAGCATCGCTAGCAGGGTGCGACGCGATACCGCGTGGTTGCGGCAGGGCATCCAAGGACGACAGACACGCAACAAGACGCAGGTTCAAGCCGCCGCCAGTCGCCGCGAGGAGTTGAAAGAGACGACCGACCGCAACTTGGCGCCAGCACGCACCACCTCGATTGTCTTTCAAGCGACCGCGCGAAAGACGAAGAAGCTCTTGGCACTCCGCGGCGTGTCAAAGACGATGGGAAACAAGCGGCTCTTTGAGTCGCTGGACCTCACGCTATCGCCCGGACAACGCATCGGGCTGATGGGGGCGAACGGCTCGGGCAAGACAACCCTCATGCGATTGATGTCGGGTGAGCTTCAGCCGGATTCGGGGACCGTCGAGCGAGCTGACCAACTGCGCATCGTGAACTTTAGCCAGCACAGAGAATCGCTCATCCAGGACCAGACTCTGCACGAGGCGCTCTGCCCCATCGGTGACACGATCCACTACCGTGGAGTGGCGCAGCATGTGAAGGGTTGGGCCGAACGATTCCTGTTTGGCACCGATCAGCTCGCGACGAGAGTCCGAGATCTCTCCGGTGGCGAGCAGGCTCGTGTGCTCATCGCCAACCTGATGCTTTCGCCCGCGGATGTGCTGCTTCTTGACGAACCGACCAATGACCTCGACATTCCCTCGCTGGAAGTACTTGAGCAGGCCCTCTTTGAGTTTCCGGGAGCGATTGTTCTGGTTACGCACGATCGCTTCTTGCTTGAGCGCATCGCGACGGAGTACCTCGCGTTCAACGATCAAGGCAACGCTAAGTGGTTCGCGTCGATGGAGCAGTGCAATGCGGCGATGTTGAAGGCTCAGCGAACTGCGGTGGGCAAAGCGAAGACCGTCGAGAGTGCCCCGAAGAAACAAAGCCAGCCCAAGCCCGGCAAGCTCTCGTACAAGCTGCAACTGGAACTCGACGGGATGGAATCGGCCATCCTCGAAGCCGAATCCCAAGTGGCAAAGCTTGAGGCCGAGGCCGCCGATCCGGAGCTCGTGTCCGATCACAAAAAGGCGGCCGCGACCTACTCCAAGCTCGACGAGGGACACTCGCGCGTAACCGCTCTCTACGCGAGGTGGGCCGAGCTTGACGCGATGCGAACGGGCGGCTGAGTGGGGTGGTTCCAGCCGCGGCGTGTAGGAATCGGATTGACAGTGCAAGAACCACACGAAGCGGTCCATCTGTCGTGCTCCGCGATCGAGAGGACAGTGGGCGTGCCGCCAGCGAGTAGGTCTGTAGCGAGCCGATCGACGAGGCCGCAGGGTTGGCGCAGAACCGGCGGCAGGGGGGCTTCGCACAGGATCAAACCGGGAAGCTCGCGGCCTGGCGCTGGCACGCATCATCTGCCGTGGTTTCAATCGCATGGATCGGCAGGCGAAAGCCCCGTGGATGTCAAATCGTGTTACGCTGAACGACCGGATGTACGTCGTGCCGTCGATCCGCTTTAAGACAAGATCAAGAAGTACGGAAGGAATCGTGTGTGTTCTCCCAGCGTACGACGACCGCACTCCTGAACGGCCTGCACGATCCAGCTAACCAGGAGTCGTGGACTGACCTCGATGCCCGCTGCCGACCGATCATGGTTGGTGTTGCCCGGCGCATGGGGCTCACGGACGCCGAGGCCGAAGACGCGGTTCAGGTCACGATGCTCAACTTCATCGAGGCGTACCGAGCCGGCAAGTACGAGCGCGAGCGTGGCCGACTGAGCGCGTTCCTGATTACGATCCTGCGTTCTCGGGCCATCGATGCACGCCGTCAAGCCGTGAAGAGACGCGAGGCACCGGGTTCTGTTGAGGCTGTCGAACGATTTGGTGAGGCCGAAATCGACCGGCTCTGGCTCGATGAACGCCACCTCCAGATTCTTCGCCAAGCCCTTTATGAACTCCGCGAGAGCGGGGCGGACGAACGCATGCTCTCCGCGTTTGAGCTGTTCGGCCTGCGGGGTACGGACATCGAAGAAGTCACGCAAAGCCTTGGCATGACACGCGAAGAGGTCTACAACGCGAAGTACCGGATCACCAAGCGTCTGCAACCAATCGTGGCTCGCCTCGATGAGCTCTACGAGGATCTCTGACATGAAGCCGGGCATCGGGCCATATGAGGACACACCCGAGGGTTGTCTTGACATCGCGGCTCTCGACGCGCTGGCTTCGGCCTCGGATCAAGCCCCCGAGCCAGCCGTCGCTGAGCATCTGCACAACTGTGCGCGCTGCCGGGCGATGCTCGACGAGATGCGCAGCGCCAACACCTTTTTGGAGCGGTTTCAGAGCGGCGCTGCGGACCGTGCGTTCCCGAGCCCTGCGGACACAGTGACCATCCGGGTTCCCGGCTATGAGATCGAGGGCCTGGTGTCCATCGGCGGGCAGGGTGCGGTCTATCGCGCCGTGCAGACCGGCACCGAACGGGTGGTGGCGATCAAGGTGCCGCTGGGCGACGCGGTTCGTAAGCCATCCACCCGGTACCGCTTCCAACGTGAGATCGAACTGACCGCAAAGCTCGACCACCCCGGCATCGTCCGCGTCATTGGCCCTTGCGAACTCGCCGACGGCCGGGTCGGCTGCGTCATGGAGTTCATCGAGGGCGAGCCGTTCGACCGATGGGCCGCCGCCCGCTCGGAGCCAGGATCCGCAGCGGTTCGCCGAATCGTCGAGGCCGTAGTCCAAGTTGCCGATGCCATCGCCTACGCCCACCAGCGAGCGGTCCTGCACCGTGACATCAAGCCCAGCAATGTGATCGTCACCGCGGGCGGCGAGCCGTGCGTGCTCGACTTCGGCCTGGCCAAGGCGCTGGACGAGACCGCGGAGAGTTTCGCTACGTTGACCGGGGCCTTCGTAGGGACGATCGCTTACTCGGCCCCGGAACAGATCATTGAGGGCGCTAACGCGATCGATATGCGCACCGATGTCTACGCGATGGGGCTCCTGCTCTACCAAGCCCTGACCGGCAGGCTGCCGTTCAGCACCGATGCTCCCACCGCTGAATTGCTCAGGCAGATCCGCGAGACCCCGCCCCCGCGGCCGTCCTCATTGAACCGTGTCATCGGAGACGAACTCGATGCGGTCCTGTTCAAGGCGCTCGCCAAGGAAAAAGACCGCCGCTACGCCACGGCCGCCGAGTTCCGCGACGACCTCCGCGCCTGGCTCGATGGGCGGGCGGTGCGTGCCCGCTTTGATAGCCGGGCATACATACTGCGCAAGTGGCTTCGCCGGTATCGGTGGCCCGTGGCTATCACCGCGGCGGGATTGGCCGCGATAGCCACAACCGGCACGCTTGGCCTGGTCGCGCGCGAGCAGGCATCCCTTGCAAGAACTGCCGATGCCGTCCGCGATGCTCGCGTGATGGAGTCGCACTGGGTCCGCATGGCCGAGGCCCGGTCGGTGGCCATGGACAACTTCGAGGCGGGCGAGCGACTGGCGTGGGACGCGCTGCTCGAGCCCGAGCCGGTGCTGGTGAAGAACGCGATCGAAGGCATCGAGACTCTGGGCGGCACGCCGACGAGCGTCGCGTACTGGGCGCTCTGGGAGATATACTTCCGGTCGCCGGTGGTTTTCAGCGTGCCCGATTCCAGCAGGCCGCACATCGCGTACGACGCTGCGCTCAACGCGATGGTCACCGGGGAGTGGGATCGCGGCCGGCTCAACTGGTGGGATTGGAAGACTCGAAGCGTGGTCAAATCTCTTGAGATCCCGGAGGGTTCTTCGGGTGCCGGGGGCTTTGGTCTCTCAACAGGCGTCCACTCAGCGGTACTCGTTTCCGAAAATAGGCGTTGCCATCTCATCGACACGGACACCGGCGCATGGACCGAGCTTGACGAGAACGCCTTGACGTTCGGGTTCGTGATATCGGGCGATCGACTCGCAACTCTCTCACGCAGCCAGGCCGGCGATTGGCGACTGAACTTATGGAAGGTATCCAAAGAGCAGGCGATAGCGCTGGCCACGCATCCGCTCCCCGGGCCTACTTCAACTACCGCGTTCGAGGCTACAGGGCAGTATCTAGCGGTGACGACAGAGGGCGGGGATTTGCTCGTCTTTGGCACAGAAACCGGGGAGTTGTTGTACCAACGAACCGGTGATGAGGAGCCCCGGTTCTTGAGGGTGGCCAGCCGTGGGAACCCAGAAGAATTTGTGGTGCTCGGGCCTGACGCGCTGGCGACCTTCAACGCGCGTGATCCCGCCAGCGGTATTGCTCTCTCCACGCCTCGTTCACCGATTCTGGATGGGGTTCGCTCTTTGGCCAGCACGCTGCAAAGCGACCGGTACATCATTCTTTCAGACCGTTGGCGAGTTGCTTTAGGCTTGCGGGCAGGCCCCCTCTCTGAGGGGACCCCTATCCCGGCGATCAGCGCCAGCGGCGTCATGCTCTCGGATGACGGCCGGTTCATGTTGGGCACAGCCAAGCCCTCGAACCGAGGCTTTGTGCTCGATCTTGATGCCACAGGCATCACCCGGCTGCCGCTGCCAACATCGGTGACCGAGAGCGGGTATGCCACCGTTTTTGGGCTGGTGTTCTCGCCGGAGAGCGACCGGCTCTGGGCCGGCGCAATGGACGGCTCGGTGCGCTGCTTCGATCTCGCCAAGCAGGGTGCGCCCATCGGCGAGATCAGGCATGTCAAGGGCGGAGTCACCGCCCTCCGGATGATCGGAAGCGACGCCTACGTCGGCACGCATGACCTCGGCCAGAACACCGCGCGGGTAGTAAGGCTTGGAGACAAGCAAACCGAGCTGATCCAAGGCGGGGAACGCTGGATTGCTGCGATCGAGCTTGAAGCGGACCGGGTGCTCTGGGCACTCACCGGTGATGGCCACCTCCTCAAGCTCGATGCCTCGGACGGCACGGTGCTCCACGAGACAGATCTGAAGCACTACACGCAAGTGCCCTTCTTCAGAGCGATGGCAAGAATCCCGGACCGCAAGTGGCTGCTGGTCGGCCCGGCAGAATACGACCTCGTCGCGCTCGACCAGGACTCACTCGAGCCCGTCGCGGTGTTGGCCGGCGTGCCGCTAGTCCGAAAGATCGTGGTCAGTCCAACCGACCCAGATCTCATCGCCACCTCGGGCGACGACGGCATGATCCGGCTGTGGCGCATCGAGGATGACCCCACCCCCACGCTCAGGCTCATGAGAGCGTTCGGCGTACACGCGGGCGGGGTCTTTGCGATCGCGTTCAGTCCCGATGGCAAGCTCCTCGCCTCGGGCGGGGGAGCGCCCGAGACCCGAGATGTGCGGTTGTGGGACGTTGCCCACGGGCGTGAACTGGCTTCGATGGACCTGTTCGAGCAGGGGGTCTTCGAGCTTGTGTTCAGCCCCGATGGCCGCTCACTCGCCGCAGGCGGGGAGGTCCGGCTGGGTGTACCCGAGGAGGGCGGCCAGTTGTTCCTGATCGACCTCAAAGCTCCTGATCGGTGCATCGTGGGCAACCTCGAATACCACATCGCCCGGCTCACCGCCGAACTCGGACGCGAGCCATCGCAGGCCGCAGCCCTGCGAAGCTGGGCCGCTAGCGCCGAGAGAACCGTCAGCGAGCCCGCCAAGGCCCCCTGAAGCCCCTGAGATCCGGCACGGTGAAATTTTCTTGCGGACCTCTGCGAGATCGGTCCCTGAGCTTCGGAGTACCTGCGAAAGCAGGGCTCGATTGCCGGGCCGATTCGCAAACCAGAACTCAGGAGGTTCACCATGCAACGCTCGACTACCACCCTCGCACTGCTCGCACTCGCCGGCTCGGCGGGCACTGCCCTCGGCCAGTTCGCCCCCGTCTTCACGTCCCTTGGCTACGACGAGGGCATGGTCTCCGCGGTCCCCATCGGGGTTTCGCCCGATGGCAAACTCATCCCCTGCAAAGCCATCGGCGAGAAGGGCATCCAGGGCGACCGCGTCGAGGGTGCCGCGGTCTGGACCAACGGCCAGTTCTACCACATGCCTACGCCCACCGACGACTTCGGCAACTTCCAAGACGTCGTGAGCTACCAGTTCCGCCATATCCCCGGCCCCGAGCGGGGGCAGACCATCCCCGGCATCGACATCATTGTCGAGAAGACGCCCGGCAGTAAGGCCGCCTACTGGGACACACGCGATTCTGACGAGGGGGTGATCGTCGAACTCGACAACGCCTACGGCGCCGACAGTTGGTCCACCAACGCCAGCGCCAACGGCTCCTTCATTGCGGGCGCGCTCTACGGCGACATCGATGGCCAGGGCGTCTCACGCCACGCGGCCAAGTGGGTCAACAGCGGCACCGCTGAACTGATGCACGTTCCCGTTGGCACGCGAGCCTCGGAGGTCTGGTGGACTTCCGACGACGGCAATATTGCTTGCGGCGCCATCGGCGAGCAGGGCATGTCAAGTGAGCAGCCCAAGCCCAAGCCAGCCGACACCACCACGCAGAAGGGCATGATCTGGGACATCCCTGGCGACACCTACCGCGTGGTCGAGCCTTCGTCCGTGGGTGCAGAATCGCTGGTGTTCGCGCAGATGACCCCCGACGGGTCGAAGATTCTCACCTGGTCGTGGCACGCTGACGACACCACCAAGGGCGGCCTGTTCGATGTCGCCTCTGAAAGCTACACGCTGCTCGACGCCGGCGACATCAACCAGGATGGTCAGATCAACTTGTTCGACCGCCACGACTCCGCCGTCTACGCCACCTCTGCCGATGCCGAAATCATCGGCGGGTCTTACACCCTTCCCGGCGGGGACGAAGCCGCCGCCATCTGGCTAGCCGACGGGGGCATCTACGAGATGCACGACCTGCATGACTACGTTTCCAACCTTGGCATGAGCGGCGAAGCCGGCTGGCAGTTCGGCGCGATCACCGGGATTTCTGCAGACGGTTCGGTCCTCGTCGGCTGGGGCATCGACCCGGACGGGAACACTGGGGGCTGGCGGATCACTATTCCCTCCCCCGGCCCCCTCGCCATGCTCTCACTGGGCGGCTGTCTAGCCGTACGCCGCTCAAGGCGCTGAACCCCGCAACCAACTCCCAATCTCCCTCTGCACGCCGCCCGTTCAACACGCGGGCGGCGTGGTTTGTTGCGCCCAGCCGGTGATCTGAGGTCATTCACATTTTTCTTACGCAACACTGCGAGATGCGCCTCTGGGCTTCGGAGTACCTGCGGAAGCAGGGGCCCGATTGCCGGGCCGATTCGCAAACCAGAACTCAGGAGGTTCACCATGCAACGCACGACCACCACGCTCGCACTGCTCGCACTCGCCGGAACCACCGGCCTCGCACACGCCCAGGCATTCATCCCAATGAACTCCCAAGGCAAGAACTACAACTCAGGCCGATCCAACACCACCGCCGAGGGGGTTGTCGCATTCGATGGCTTTCGCGACAACGGCGACCCCGTCACAGGCCTCTGGGAATGGCGCACCGACACCGTCTACGAGATGCCCCAGCCCACCGACGACTTCGGGAACGCCCTCGAGTTCGAAATCTTCCAGTTCCGCCCCGTTCCCGCGCCCGAACGCGGGCCAGGCGACCCGGTCAAGGGCATCAGCATCGGCCTGATCAAGAAGCCGATCCCGGCCTTCGCAGCAGTCTGGGACACCAGCGGTGGCGCGCCCGGCAGCGTGTACGAACTCCCAAACTCCCACGGCGCGAATAGCTGGGCCACATCCACGAGTGTCGGCGGCGGCGTGATCGGTGGCGCCCTCTACGGCGACCTCGACGGCAACGGCAACTCACGTCACGCGGCCGTATGGCTCGATGGCGGCGATGCGCAACTGCTCCCGGTACCGACCGGCACCAACTCCTCCGAAATCTGGGATGTCACTCCATCCGGTGAATTCGCCTGCGGCGGCGTCTCAGACACAGTCATCTTGAGCAACCGCCCCAAGTCGGCAGACAAAGCGATGAACGCCATCAGGCAGTACATCAGTTCTGGCATCATCGACGTCGTCGAGCCCGATGTCGCCGATGCCGACTCCATCGTCTTCACCAAACTCACCGCAGACGGCGCACAGGCCCTCGCCCTTACCTTGCACGACGACGACACCTCCAAGGGCGGTCTCTATCAATTCGGCTCCGAGACCTTCACGCTCCTCGACGGCGGCGACATCAACGGTGACGGCCAGATCAACTTATTCGATCTCCACGACTCGGACGCCATCGCGTTCTCTGCCGATGCCACCGTCATTGGCGGCTCGTACACCCTGCCCGGCGGCGTCGAGACCGCCGCATTCTGGACGGCTGCTGACGGCCACCAGATGCACGACCTCGCAAGCTACCTGCAGAACGAGGGTGTGATCGGCCTCGACGGCTGGCACCTCACCAGCATCACCGGCGTGTCCGCCGACGGCACCGTCTTTTCCGGTTCGGGCTACGACGCTGCAGGCTTCGCCGATGTTTGGGTCGCCGTCGTCCCCACGCCCGTCACACTCGCACCCTTTGCCGCAGCAGGACTCGGCTTCTTCCGTCGCAGGCGTCGCGCATTCTGAGCCCATCCTGAGCGCCGGGCGACAACCGTGTCCCCGGCGAAGTGAACCAGCCCCCGGAGCGCTTCGGTGCTCCGGGGGTTGTTCGTGCCTGCGTTCCGCACCAAGGCGTTTCGGTGCCGGACCGAGCTATCCTTGAACTTGCAAGACGAGCACGCTGATCTTGTGGTGGTCGGCGCTGGGGCCGCCGGGCTTATGGCCGCAATCTGGGCGGGGCGCGGCCTCGAGGGCACCGGGGGGCGGGTTGTCCTGCTCGATGGAGCCAAGCAGGTTGGCGTCAAGATTCTCGTCGCTGGCGGCGGACGCTGCAACGTGACCCACCACGAGGTCGACGAACGCCAATACGCGGGCGGCTCACGCAACACCATCCGCAAGGTGCTGCGCAGATTCGATGTTCCCGAGACCGTCGCGTTCTTCCGAGAGCTTGGAGTTGAACTCAAACGCGAAGACACCGGCAAACTGTTCCCCGTGACGGACAGCGCCCGCACCGTGCTCAATGCGTTGCTCGCCGAGGTCCAGCGAGTCGGGGTCGAACTGCGCAACCCGTGGCGCGTCGGCACCATCAACCACCTGCCAACGGGGGGATTCACCATCCATCGTGAAGGGAGCGAGGGCGCCGTGCGCACACCACGCGTGATCCTCGCAACCGGGGGCAAGGCTCTGCCCAGGTCCGGTTCAGACGGAGCCGGCTACGCCCTCGCCCGTGCGCTCGGGCACACGATTACTGAGAACCTCTTTCCGGCTCTTGTGCCGCTGGTTGTGGGCTCCGATTCACGCTGGCTCACGGAACTCTCTGGCATCAGCACCCGGGTGTGCATCGACGTGTGCGTTGGCTCGGGTCAACGACTCGCACGGTTCGAGAACGACCTGCTGTGTACGCACTTCGGTCTTAGTGGCCCTGCTGTCATGGATGCTTCTCGCTGGCTTTCTGATGCACGAGTACACGACAAGCAGGCTTCGCTCCGCCTGAGTTGGCTACCGGGCGAGACGTTCGAGTCCACCGACAGCGCTCTCACCGGGCTCGGCGCACGATCGGTGCTCGCCTGGCTCCGCGAACGTCTCCCCGAGCGACTCGGCCGTGCGTTGTGCGAGGCGCACCGCGTCGATGCCATGCTGCCGGGCGCAAGGCTTTCGAAGGAATCGCGCCGGTCCTTGGCCCATGCGTTGGTCGAGATGCGTGTGGACATCGCGCACGACCGGGGCTTCAACCATGCCGAGGCCACCGCCGGCGGGGTGCCGATCACCGAGATCAACCCCGCCACGATGGGCAGCCGAGTCTGCGACGGACTCGCTCTTGTCGGTGAGATTCTCGACGTCGACGGCCGCATCGGCGGCTTCAACTTCCAGTGGGCGTGGGCGAGCGGTGTCATCGCCGGCAAGACCATCGCCCAGAGCATCCAGAGTGATCGAGGCTCTACGTCTGCGTGATCCTGGTGCGATTTAGTGTACGCAGCACCTGTAGCAGCCTCCCGCCGGGTCGGTCCTAGAAGGCTCCGGAAAATTGTGTTCGTCATCTGGGAGTGGCTAGAGCGTCCTCATCTCTGACGTAGCGTGTACCCGCAGTGTTTGAAGCAGTTTGC